>CBDUSJ010000189.1:0-5589 GCA_965369845.1 uncultured bacterium
TCCGTGTCTCAGTACCAGTGTGGGGGAAAATCCTCTCAGAACCCCTAGACATCGTCGCCTTGGTGAGCCGTTACCTCACCAACTAGCTAATGTCACGCATGCCCATCTTTAACCGTCGAAGCTTTAATTCAAAATAGATGCCTATTCTGAATATTATAAGGTATTAATCCGAATTTCTTCGGGCTATCCCCTAGTTAAAGGTAGGTTGCATACGCGTTACGCACCCGTGCGCCGGTCGTCGCCTTTCGATTGCTCGAAATCGTTACCCCTCGACTTGCATGTGTTAAGCCTGCCGCTAGCGTTCATCCTGAGCCAGGATCAAACTCTTCATTGTAAATGTAAATCTTATATGTCTTCTGGATTTTCTATACACAATCCAAATTCTGACTGTGGATATTTGCTACTTAGGCTGTGTTTCAATTTTTTCAAAGAACTATTATTAATTTAGTCTCAATTTTCTATCGAAAAAGGTGTGCAAAATTACTGCTTATTTTTAATTCTGCAAACTTTTTTATTTTTTTTTTTTAAGAACTATTTTTTAAAAGCGGGTGCAAAGATAAGTCAATATATTTTTACCAACCAAACATTTTTTTACAAATTTTTATTTATTTTTTAATCGCCTGATTTTGAAGAGTGTTTTTGTTAAAATTTAGTTGTTTTCTCATATTTAATATTATATCTGTCCGTTGAAAACGACTATTATAAGAAATTAATTATTTTTCAGGGATATTTTTCAATATTTCGATTGTCAATTTCCAAAATCTATCAACAGTTCCAATATCAAGTCGTTCGTCTGGTGAATGAGCGCCTTTTATTGTAGGGCCGTAAGATATCATATCCATTCCGGGATATTTTTCACCAATCAATCCACATTCAAGACCGGCATGAACAGCAAGCACCTCCGGCTGTTCGTTAAATAGTTTTATATAAGCGTTTTTTGCTACCTCAAGTATCTCCGAATCCGGATTGGGGTTCCAGCCCGGATAACCGTCAGTATTTTCTACATCGGCCTGTGCCAGTCTGAATACTGAAGACACCATATTTACAACATCATCCAAAGCGCTCATCACAGAACTTCTCTGGCTGGTTGTAATTATTAAATAATCATCCTCAGTTTTTACTGATGCAAGGTTTGTAGATGTTTCAACAAAATTCGGAATTTCCCTCGACATTTCTATCACTCCGTGCGGGCATGCATAAAGAACATTTAATATTTTTCTTTGCGAGACTTCATCAATAACAAAATATGGCTGTTCAACAGGTTTTACCAAAACTTTTAAATCCGGCTCGGTTGTTCTTAGTTCATATTTAACGGTCTGGTTAAATTCTTCAACAAACTTCAAAAATTTGTCTTTTGTAACTTCCGATATAAGAACAATCGATTCGGCTTCTCTTGCAATGGCGTTTCTAAGGTTTCCTCCGTTGAAATTGTTAATCCTGATGCCGTATTTCCGGGTTGCTATAAACAGCAGTTTGTAAAGAATTTTATTTGCATTCCCCAGACCTTTGTTTATATCGTCACCCGAATGCCCTCCTTTAAGTCCTTTTACCGTAATTTTATATGAGATCGACCAGTCGGGAACAAGTTCTTTCTTGAACCATATTTTTCCAATTGTATCACGGCCGCCGGCACATCCAATAAAAATCTGACCGTCATCTTCCGAATCAAGATTTAGTAAAATCCTGCTTTTTAATACTCCGGCATCAAGGCCGAAAGCACCCGAAAGACCTGTTTCTTCATCAACTGTGAACAAACATTCAATCGGTCCATGAGAAATATCTTTTGAAGCAAGAATTGCAAGTTGTGTTGCAATTCCAATTCCATCATCGGCGCCAAGCGTTGTGCCTTTTGCTTTAAGCCAATTTTTATCAATCCAGGTCTGAATAGGATCTTTATCAAAATCATGATCCACATCATTATTTTTTTCACAGACCATATCCATGTGGCCCTGTAAACAAACCGATTTGCGGTTTTCCATTCCCTTTGTTGCAGGTTTTCTTATAATTACATTTCCGGTTTCTTCCTGAATGGTTTCAAGTTCATGCTCTTTTCCAAAGTTGATTAAATAGGCTGCAATCTTTTCTTCTTTTTTCGAAGCCCTTGGAATAGTCAGAATTTCGGCAAAATATTGCCAAACAGCTTCCGGCTTCAGTCTTTTAAATTTAGGTTCTATCATTTTGTTATTTTTATTTGACCTGCAAAAGTATAAATATTATCTCTTTTTCAGATTAATTAATTATAATTTTGGATATTTGCGATTTTGAAATAGTAAAACAAAAAGTCATGATAGATTACAATCATCTGCAAAATATTATTTCGATGGTTTTTCGGAAAATGGATTTTTCTGAAATTGATGCTGATGATGCTGCAAAGGTATTAGTCCGCGCCGAATTGAGAAACATAAAAACTCATGGTGTTGTCCGGCTTGGAGAATATTATGAACTTTGGAAAAGAGGCAGATTAAACCCAAAACCGGATATAAAAATATTGCATGAAACACCTTCGACAGCGCTTGTTGATGCTGATAAAGGTCTTGGACTTGTTGTTGGGCAAATGGCTATGAAAACTGCAATAAAAAAAGCCGAGACAGCAGGCACAGGTTGGGTAGCAGTACGAAATTCGTTTCATTTTGGCATAGCGGGATTTTTTGCTATGTTGGCTCTCGAAAAAGATATGATAGGAATTTCGATGACAAATGCAAATCCACTTGTAGCACCAACATTCTCAAAAAAACCATTACTCGGAACAAATCCTATTGCAATTGCAATACCTGCACTAAAACATCCGCCATTTGTTGCCGACTTTGCTACATCGCCTATTTCGAGAGGAAAACTTGACCGGTTGCATGAAAACGGACTTACGCTTCCTGATCTGATTGTTCAGGACAGCGATGGAAATTCTACAAACCAAGCAGATATACTTACAAAAAACGGTTCAATCTTACCTTTAGGAGGCGATTACGAACATTCTTCACACAAAGGTTATATTATGTCTGCCCTTGTCGATATTTTTTCAGCAGTTTTTTCCGGAGCCAATTTTGGCCCTACTGTCATTCCGACTTTGCAATATCTGCCTGAAAATCAAAAAAGGCCTGACAAAGGCATCGGTCATTTTTTTGGAGCTATCAGAACCGATGCATTCCAGACAAGTGAAGATTTTAAAAAACAAATGGATGAATGGATAGAAACATTCAAATCGGCAATACCGGTAGAAGGAAGGGAAAAAGTAATAATTCCGGGTGAACCGGAAAGAGAAGCTGAACAAATAAATAAAGAGAGGGGAATAAAATTATCTGTATCATCCTTAAAAACTCTCAATTTTGTTTTATGTGAGTTGAAAATTGAAAAAGATATTTATCAAAATATTCTTAAATAACGAAAAATACTAACTTTGTAAATTATTATGAATAACTGATCCCGACAATTAATGAAAAAATTAATAATCCTTTCGATATCAGCTTTCTTTATTATAAATCTTACATTCGGTCAATCTCCCGAACGCCCGAAAAAACCAACGATTCTTATAAGTGAGGTGGTTGCTGAACTGGACAAAGCAACAGGCTGGTCTCTGCAAAATAATGGCAGATGGACAAGCTCTCAAAACCAAATACCTTTTAATGATTATAAGCTCAACAAAATCAATAGGGGTATTTACTCTCTCGGTCAGGATAATTTTAACAAAATAAAAATCAGACAGATTACTCTTGAAAATAAAGTATATTGTATATTGATAATAAATTATACTGACGGAGAATATAAATTTCCTATTCTGCAAGAAAACTGGAAGGAATTTGAGGTAATTAAATTTTTTGCGTTCAAAGAAGAAAAAATAAACCTGGTTTTTCCAGACTCGATTATCTTCAATAAGCCGTACGCCATAAACATGAGATTGCTGTGCAGTGGAAATCTTCCCAATTTCAACAAAAAAACATATTTATTTGATATTGAAAATACCATTCAGAAAACCCTTTATTTGAATAATGAGAGTGTTACAAACCTGATTTGGGCAATATACCCGGTTAACATAAAGGGCAAAAAATCATTGCGGTTTAAGTTTTATGAACCAATTAACAAGCTGGAAATATATCGGAAATATCTTCTGCCATATAACTGGAACAAGATTTTTAAAAATTTTTATTATGAAGTCAAATTTGATGATTTTGCCGAATTTATAAACGACATAGGTGTAATCGACCCCCTGCGACTTTCGGATAAAAATTATTATAAATATTTCCTCGAAAGAGGCATCAAAAAATATAACTCAGAACAGTATGTTACAGCATTACTTAGTTTCAGTAAAGCGATTAAAGTCAATCCTCCCGACAGCAGTCTTATCACAATTTTAACATGGCGCGGGAAGGCTAAACTTCAATTAAAAGAATATCAGGATGCAATAACTGACTTCGACAGTGCAATTAACAAAAAGCCACTCAATGACGAGGCATATAACGACTGGATGGAAGCTCAATATCAAAAAGGTAATGCTTATTATCTTTCTCATGAATATTTTAAGGCTTGTGAAAACTGGCAAAAAGCTTTAGACTTTGGATATTTTGATGCATTAAAACCAATTAAAAAACATTGTGGAAAATCTGATACTGCGTCTGCTTATGCCTATAATTTGAAACAGGCTGATAAATATTTTAAAAAAGGATTGTCATTTTATAACAAAAAGAAATACCTCAAGGCTTTAAACAATTTTAATCTGTCTGTTGAGAAAAACCCTCAATATTCCGATTTTGAAGTTTATTATTTTATTGGCCTCAGCAGGTATCATTTGGGCGATATTGTCCGGTCGTTCGATGATTTCAATGACGCATATTTACTGAAACCTGATGAAAACAGCCGTTCTTTTTCTCAATGGGTTGATGTTCTTGTCTGGCGTGGAAAAGTCAATCAGGGCATAGGCTGGCTAAAATCAGCCTGCGACGACTGGAAAGAAGCTGAAAATTATGGATCGGCCGAAGCCACTGAACTGTTCGACATGTATTGTTACAGGGCTGAAGTTACCGAAGAAATTGAAGAAAACGCATTTTATAAATACTTTGAGGAAGGAATCGGATTATACGAAAATGGCGATAATGCATCAGCGATTGAGAAGTTAGACAAAGCGCTCCGGGCCGATCCTGAAACAAACAATATTTTATTATTCACTTACAGGGCAAGCGCTAAACATAAAATGCATGATTATGAAGGAGCTATTGCCGACTTTACCCGCGCTATCGAACTGAAGCCCGAAGATAATAAACAATACCTCGACTGGATTAGAGCTTATTTTAATCGCGGGGTCTCAAAATATTTTCTTAACGATAAAAATGGCGCTTGTGATGACTGGAAGAAAGCACGTGATCTTGGATTAGAGGATGTTGAAGCCATTTATTATATCAACACTTATTGTGAAAATGAGCCTGACGATTTTGAGGAATAACATTAATAGAACTACTACGAATTTAGTGGAACCCCGAAACTTCGGGGCTAAAATGATTGAATGCTAAAATGCTAAAATAAAAATAATTAAAAAATGAAAAAAACCTAATATCGTAATATTCAAGCTATTTATTATCAAAGATTTAATTGTCATGAAATATT
>CBDUSJ010000190.1:0-5582 GCA_965369845.1 uncultured bacterium
CAAACTTTAGGCACTTCCAATCTTTTCCATTTCTCCGACAAGTTCCTCCCATTTGTTCATTGCTTCTTTAAGGTATTTTTTCAGGGTATCATATTTTTTAAACAGATCGCCGGAGGTAATTTCATTTTGGTAATTTTCGGGATCAGTAAGTTTAGCATCAATTTCAGTAATTTTTTTTTCGAGTAACTCAATCTTTTCCTCTGCCTTTTTTATCTGATTGTTCAGTTTGCGTCGGTTGCGTTCTGTTTGTTTTCTTTTTTCGTAACTCAACTTATTTTCCGAAGAAAAAGTTTTTTTTATACTTGTTTCTTTCTCTGACTTTTTCTTTTCAAGTTGCCTGAGATTTTCAAGCTTACGCACTTCGAGAAAATAGGTAACATCGCCTAAGTATTCCTTAATGTTTTTATTTCTGAATTCAAACACTTTATTTGTGAGGCCTGTAAGAAAATCACGGTCGTGAGAAACTATTATCAGGGTTCCGTCATATTGAAGAAGAGCATTTTTCAAAATATCTTTCGAGCGCATATCGAGGTGGTTTGTCGGCTCATCAAGAACTAAAAGGCTAACAGGCTTAAGTAACATTTTAGCCAGCGACAATCTTGATTTTTCACCTCCTGATAAAACTTTTACTTTTTTATCGATATCTTCGCCACTAAACAGGAAACTTCCAAGCAAGCCCCTGACTCTTGTTCTCATTTCCCCAACAGCTTCGTCATCTATCGTCTGAAATACCGTTTTATCCGGGTCAAGCATTTCATACTGGTTCTGGGCATAATAACCGATAGAAACCTTGTGTCCTAAAATTAATTCGCCATCGTGGGCAAGTTCGCCAACCAGCACTCTCGACAGAGTTGATTTTCCCTCACCGTTTTTACCAACAAAAGCAATCTTTTCGCCTTTCGATACAGAAAAATTCAGGTTCTTCAACACATTGTGATCTCCGTAACTTTGCGACAGATTTTCAGCTAAAATGCTCACTTTGCCTGAGTGGGGCGCCGTTGGAAACCTGAAATGAATTATCGAATTATCGGTTTCATCAATTTCCACCTTATCCATTTTTTCAAGCAATTTAATTCTCGACTGCACCTGTCGCGACTTAGTGTTTTTATATCTGAACCTTTCGATAAACCTCTCTATCCTGGCAATTTGTTTTTGTTGATTGTTAAAGCCGGCTATCTCTTTCTCGCGCCTTGCGGCCATCATAATTTCATAATCGGAATAAGATGCTTTATAATCATAAATTTTTCCAAGAGATATTTCTATTGTCCGGTTCGTAACATTGTCGAGGAAGGCACGGTCGTGAGTAACTAATATTACGGCGCCGGGGTATTTTGCCAGGAAATCTTCTAACCATTGTATCGATTCAATATCAAGATGATTTGTCGGCTCATCGAGAAGAATAAAATCGGGTTTGGCAAGAAGTATTTTTGCAAGCTCTACCCTCATTTGCCAGCCGCTGCTGAATTCTGCCATTTGCCTGTTAAAATCCTTTCTCAAAAATCCAAGCCCGAGAAGCGCCTTCTCAATATCCTCATCCATCGTTAAACCGCCAAGAAAATGAAACCTTTCATTCGACTCATTCAGGCAGTTTATAAGTTTAAAATACTCTTTCGATTCGTAGTCGGTACGATTTGTAATTTCTGAAGTTAAGCGGTTTATTTCATTTTCAAGTTCCAGCGTTTCTTTAAATGCCATCCCGGCTTCTTCAAGAATTGTTTTATCACTTTCGGGATTCATTTCCTGCCGGAGATATCCTATGGTTTTGCCTGAAGGAATAACAACATTACCTTTTTCGGGATATAGAACTTTGGCAATTATATTCAGCAAAGTGGTTTTCCCCGCCCCGTTTTTCCCGACAAGCCCAAGTCTGTCTCTGTCGTTTATCAAAAAGGATACATCATCGAAAATATACGCTCCGGTAAAATGTACCGATAGATTGTTTACTGATATCATCTCGAAAGTTTAGGTATTTTTTATCTGCAAAAATATAATAAAAGGAAGCCGTCATCTCCCTTTTAAAAATACCATTATCAATTGTTATTTGACAATTAAGAAGTTAGATTTCTACACCGGTCAATGTAATGTTTCCATATTCGATATCGCCGGTTTGTAAATCTTCTATCACAACCGTACCTGTTCCATTTATATTATTACCATTGATTAACACTTTAAGGTTAAGCGTAACTTCTTCGGTATCCGGGTCTAAAATATCACCGTATTCTACCTGAAAAATAAAATTATTTAGCGTCAGTGTATCTCCAACCATATTACCCTCAAAAGCAATATCCTGAACTTCAAGGGTGCCGATAATAGCATCGCTAACCGCTGCAAACGTATTTCCTTCTATTTCAATCACACTCTCAACATCAGCATCAATTGTGTACACATCAGGTTCATAAATATCTACCGTAACATCAATTTCCCAGTTGGAAATATTGCCATCATCATCGTCCTTTTTACACATCGAAAAACAGAGAATAATTAAAGCAAACAAAACAGATCCGAACAAAAACTTTTTCATAAGTATATATTTTTTAGTGAATAAAAATTTTGGTAAAAATAAGAAAGATATTTCTTTTCTGACAAATTTTGTATGTTTGCCGCAAAATTTTCAAAATTTAGTATTTACTTGTTTAGATTAATTATTTATGAAAAAAATAATCGGTATAAGGCATGAGGATAAATATGTGATGGAGAGACGAGTAGCCCTTCCACCCGAATATGTCAGGAAACTTATTGATAAAGGTTTAACAATATATGTTGAAAGTTCACCGAAAAGAATTTTTAGTGATGATGAATTTAGGAAAGCAGGCGCTATTGTTACCAAAAGCCTGAAGGAATGCACGGTAATAATCGGTATAAAAGAAATTCCGGTTGCCCGCTTTGAAGAAGGAAAAACTTATGTGTTCTTTTCGCATGTGATCAAAGGGCAAGAATACAACATGCCCATGCTAAAAGAGATGATGGATAAAAAATGTACCTTGATTGATTACGAAAAGTTTATTGATGAAGAAGGAAGACGGCTTATATTTTTCGGGCGATTTGCAGGTCTTGCCGGGATGATAAATTCATTATGGTCGCTTGGGCAAAGGTTGAAACAATTTGGAAAAGAAACTCCTTTTCTAAGGATAAAACAAGCGCATAAATACAATTCGCTTGCCGAGGCTGAGGAAGATATAAAAGCTGTTGGTAAAGAAATTGAAGAAAACGGTTTGCCCGATGAATTATGTCCGTTGACAATCGGTTTTACCGGATACGGAAATGTAAGCCGGGGAGCTCAATATATTGCCGGCTTATTGCCTTCGGTAGAAATTTCACCTGATGAATTACCTGAAATTAAAGAAAAAGGACAATATTCTAAAAATCTGATTTATAAAATAGTTTTTAAGGAAGAAGATATTTCAGAACCTGTTGTTCCGGAATATAAATTTGAATTACAGGATTATTACGATCATCCTGAAAAGTACAAAAACAAGTTTGAAAAATATCCCCCTCATTTAACAATCCTGATGAATTGCATGTATTGGGATAAGCGTTACCCAAGGATTTTATCCAAAGATTACATTGAAAAATTATATTCCGCAGGCAATCCTAAATTACTTGTTATCGGCGATGTAACCTGCGACCAGGATGGTTCGATAGAATTCACTCACAAAGGAACTAAAATCGATGACCCCGTTTTTGTTTATAATCCATTTACACGTAAGCCGGTTATGGGTTTTGAGGGTGAAGGCATACTTGTAATGGCGGTAAATATTCTTCCGAGCGAACTCCCAAGGGAATCCTCGCTGGCATTCGGTGAAGCGCTTATTGATTTTATACCGGCAATTGCAAAAACAAACAATGGTGTTCCCTTCGATAAAATTGAATTGCCCCAGCCGATAAAAAGCGCAATGATACTTCTCAAAGGCGAATTAACACCCGATTATAAATATATAGAAAAATATGTAATGAGCTGAAATTGAAAGTACTCTAAACTTTAGGCACTCCTAACTTTAGGCATTCCTAACTTTAGGCACTCCAAACTTTAGGCACTCCAAACTTTAGGCACTCTAAACTTTAGGCACTCCAAACTTTAGGCACTTTAAACTTTAGGCACTTTAAACTATAGATATTTCAAATTATTAATTATAAAAATTTTTGTTATGAAAAAAGTACTGATTTTAGGAGCCGGTATGGTTGTAAAACCTATCGTTACCTATTTATTGGATCATGATTACGGCGTTACCGTCGCCACCCGTACAAAGTCAAAGGCTGATAAAATGATTGCAGGCCACAAAAACGGGAAATCCCTGACATGGACAGTCGATGATGAGGAAACACTCGATAAATTAGTTGCGGAGCACGACCTTACGGTAAGCCTTTTACCTTATGCCTACCACCTTATGGCCGCAAAAAAATGTATTGACCATAAAAAGAACATGGTAACAACTTCTTATATACAACCGGAAATGAAAGATCTAAATAATGAAGCTATCGAAGCTGATATTTTAATTCTTAATGAAATCGGACTTGATCCGGGAATTGATCACATGTCGGCTATGAGAATTATTGACCACGTTCACAACAAAGGCGGCAAGATAGAGGAATTCTATTCGCTGTGCGGAGCTTTGCCTGCTCCCGAAGGCTGCAACAATCCCTTTAATTATAAATTCTCATGGAGCCCGAAAGGAGTTGTTTTAGCCAGCAACAACAACGCTAAATTCCTCAAGCATGGAGAAATATTTTATGTTGAACCCATCGATTTGTTTAAAGACCCATTCTCTGTAGATTTTCCCGATGTCGGCAAACTTGAAGTTTATCCTAATCGTGACTCGGTACCTTACATCGAGCTATACAAAATCCCCGAAACTGAAACCATGTACAGGGGAACATTCCGCTATAAAGGATGGTGCGAATCGCTTGATGCAATAAAAAGACTTAAACTGATTACTGACGGCAAATATGATTTCACCGGCAAAACTTATGCTGATTTTGTGGCAATGATGATTGACGCAGAAGATTCTACCGGCATAAGGAAGAAAGCTGCCGAATATCTTGGCCTCGATGTCGAATGTCATGCTATTAAAGCTATCGAATGGCTTGGTTTGTTTGACGATAAACCCATGAATCGTGGTGAGGATACGCCTTTTGAAATAACTTCGGATGTGATGATAGAAAAAATGATAATAGGGCAGAATGAAAGGGACATGGTAGCAATGCAGCATACGTTCCTGGCTTCTTATCCCGATGGTACGAAAGAGGTTATTAAATCGAGAATGTTGGATTTTGGCACACCCGCCACCGACACGGCTATTGCCCGTACGGTTGCCCTGCCCGCTGCGGTAAGCGTCGAGATGCTCCTCGAAGGAAAGATAAGTGTTAAAGGAGTTCATATTCCCAATATTCCGGAAATTTACAATCCGGTTCTCGACAGGCTTGAAGATATGAATATTAAAATGATTGAAGAATACGGACTGCCCGAAAGTGAGAATATTAAGTGATAAGTATAATCTGAGAAGGTGATTTGTAACTAATCATTTTATTAATCAATTCTTATTCTCTAACTTTGAGGATAGATTTTGAAAAGGCTAAAGTGGAAA
>CBDUSJ010000191.1:0-5562 GCA_965369845.1 uncultured bacterium
CCAACAGACTGTTATGTTGATGTTTACGATTAATATGTTGCAAGTTGGGTTAATAGCAAAAAACCAACCATCTAAAATTAACATTATTACCTTATTTAATATGTTTAATATTCAGGATGAATTTTTTCATCTGTTTAAAATTTCACGCAAAGGCGAAAAAAAATTTCTTTAATCATACTCCTGTATGTCAAAATTTACTCGTTATGGTTGTTTCATGTTATTAGAATTATGAAAGAAAATTTTGAATGAAATAGATTGTATAACATCCAAAGTTGTTTTTGCAAAATGTAAGAAAGATATAATGAACCATAAAAATTTATAGAAATAAAAATGTAGGATAAATGAGAGGAGGATCAATGCACCAAAATAAAATGTATCGGTGCTCTGCACCTCACAGGCAATGTTTGCATCATTTACCTGAAAATTGACTGAAAACTGTGATAATTATTACAGCGCCATATTTATATTTACACCTTGTGGGTTTTAAAAGTAAAATACCGCTGCACCATGTAGCTGTACGTAACCACAAAAACAGTGGTGATCATTTTCGATACCGTGGGCCAGATCAGCAGGTGTTCCACCAGCAACTTAAGAAGCACATAATTTAACAGGATCGATCCGCCAACCGAAAGCGCATATCTTAATAGTTGAATCCGGCCACGGATAGGCGAGCTTGTGAATGTAATATATTTGGCAAGTAAAAAACCGGTTGTAAAGGTTATCGGGAAAACAAAAATAAACGCGGCAATATGCGGGCTGATGGCAACAAATCCCAGGTGTACAATTTGTTTTTGCAGGATAAAATTGTAAAAAACAAAGTAAAGAAAAATATCCAGGAGCAGGTTGAATCCTCCCGTTACTGCATACCTGAATGTTTCAGGTGGTATTATTTGCCTGAAGGGTTTGTAAAAACAATTTATTATTTTTTGGAGCAGATCCCTGAAATATAAAAGAAACTGAGTCATTAAAACTTATCTGTTTGAATGGTGTGCAAAAGTAGAAGGAATTTTGACGTTTTTTATAAATAGTCTTGAATCTTCTCATTTTTGATGTTTTCATTTTCATATATAAGTCCAGTATAAAAAGCTATTGTGACCTCACCCTAACCCTCTCCTGCAGGAGAGGGAATCCACCTTCTCCTTGTAGGAGAAGGGGTTAGGTGACAAGATGAAAATTTCATTTATAAAAGATATTATTGTTTTTATACCAGACTCATATATAAAAAAATGTTTGGCATAAATTTGAAATCTTTTGTATTATACAGAACTCACGAAAACAAGTGATGGTCAAAAAAGATTCGCAAGTTTACTTAAATAATTTGGAAAAATTGTTATATTGTTATATTGTTACATTGTTATATTGTTATATTGTTACATTGTTGTGGTTTAATCATTTAGCCATTTAACAATTTAACAATTAACCCTAATTATTAAGTTAGCCCGCATTAGTCCGGATGGATGAATTTCTAATTTCTAATTTCCAAACTTGTCCGTACGAAGCGAAGCAAGTCCGTATGGATGGATTTCCAATTTCAGTATTCCGTTAACGGTTACAAAAATTAAAACAGCCCATGCAATTCTGCATTTATTCCGTCGATTATATTTCCGAGGTCTTCAGGTTTATCGGTAAAATCAATCTTGTCCACGTCGAATATCAGCATTTTGCCTTTGTCGTATTTTTCTATCCATTCTTCGTAACGCTGATTGAGTCTTTTAAGATAATCAAGGCGTATTGATTCTTCGTAATCACGGCCGCGTTTCTGGATCTGATTAACGAGTGTCGGGACACCGGCTCGAAGATAGATCAAAAGATCGGGAGGCTGTATAAAGCTACTCATCAGCTCGAACAGCGATCTGTAATTATCAAAATCGCGGCTTGTCATCAGGTTCATTTCATGAAGATTGGGAGCAAAAATATATGCATCTTCATAAATAGTCCTGTCCTGGATGACTGTTTTCCCGCTTTCGCGAATTTTTACTATCTGCCTGAAGCGGCTGTTTAAAAAATATATCTGCAGATTGAACGACCATCTGAGCATATCTTCATAAAAACTATTCAGGTAAGGATTATTTTCAACCGATTCGTAATGTGCTTCCCAGTTGAAATGTTTTGAAAGTAATGATGTCAGTGTGGTTTTTCCTGACCCTATATTTCCGGCAACAGCAATATGCATTTTAAAATAGATTTATATTTATATTTTTAAAACTTTATTATCAATTTTATTTAATCGAGAAGCGATAGAATATCTTCAACATATTTTCTTTCGTTCGAGAGGCGTGGAACTTTGTTTTGTCCGCCCAGTTTATCACGTTTTTTCAACCATTTGTAAAAAGTCCCTGTTGGCAGTGAACGTAAAACAGGTTCCCTTAGCACCATGTTTTTATACCGTTTTGTCTCATAATCGGAGTTAAGTGATTTTAGTGCATTGTCGAAAGTATCGTTGAATATTTCGAGATTTTCCGGTGGTTTATCAAATTCTATAAGCCATTCGTGAGCTGCATTTTCTTTTTTACTGAAATAAATCGGGGCAGCCGTATATTCGTTGATGGTGGCATTGCACTTTTCACAAGCAATGGCAAATGCTTTCTCGGCATTATCTATTATCAGTTCCTCGCCTACCGAATTTATGAAATTCTTTGTGCGTCCTGAAATTTTTATCCGGTAAGGATTTAGGGTGGTAAATTTAATAGTGTCGCCAATGATGTACCGCCACAAGCCTGCATTTGTAGAAATTATTATCGCATAATTTTTATCAAGTTCAACTTCGTCAAGGCATAGAGTTTTAGGATTTTTTTCGTGAAGTCTGTCTAATGGCAGGAATTCATAAAAAATGCCATAGTCGAGCATCAGAAGCATATCGTCATGATCCGATCTGTCCTGTATTCCGAAAAACCCTTCCGAGGCATTATATGTTTCCATATAATTCATTTTTTCAGATGGGATGATGCGTTTGAATTGTTCCCGGTAAGGATTAAAGTTCACGCCACCGTGAAAAAACACTTCGAGATTCGGCCACACTTCAAGAAGGTTTGTTTTTCCCGTGATTTCAAATATCCTTTTTATCAGCACAAGTGTCCACGAAGGAACACCTGAAATGCTCGTAACATTATGATTGCTTGTTACCCGCGCCATTTTTTCAATCTTGCTTTCCCATTCATCCATAAGCGCTATTGAGGCATTTGGCGTACTTTTAAACTGCGCCCAGAATGGAAGATTTTGTATCAGGATCGCCGAAAGATCGCCGGCATAGTATGACACATTATTGATTTCGCTGATACTGCTGCTCCCACCCATTATAAGCCCTTTGCCGTAGAATATGTTTGCATCGGGATTATTATTGAAATAAATTGAAAGTATATCTTTCCCTGCCCTGAAATGACATTCTTCAAGCGCTTCGATGCTGACAGGAATAAATTTGCTTTTATCGCCGCTGGTTCCCGATGATTTGGCAAACCATTTAATATCAGAGTTCCATAAAAGATTTTGCTCGCCTCTTTTAAGTCTGTCAATATAAGGTATAATTCCATCGTAATCGTTCAGAGGAACTCTTTCTTTAAACTGCTCGATACCCGAAATTGACTTGAAATCATATTTTTTACCCCATTCGGTATTCTTGCCCGAATCAATAAGTTTTTTAAACCATTCGAGCTGAACATCGTGCGGATACTTTTTAAAAAGTTCAATCTGATGTATCCTTTTTTTCATTAACCATGATAGAAGTGAGTTAAATAACGGCATCGGGCTATTTTTTTTGCTATTTAGAAATTAATTTTCGCGTTTCAATACTCATAAAAAAATCTTTTTACAAAAATAAAATAAAACATGAAAACACACAGAAATTGATTTGTAATATTAATCCGATTAGGTTAGGTTGAGTACAACAAATGCAGCGGAATGCCCCACACACGTATGTATTTGCTACATGAGTATCGGCAATAGTTAATGAAATTTCCGTTTATAAAATCTATTTAGTTTTTTGTTCATTTTTTTTCTGTTTTGTTATATGACAAATTTTGCGGTATTAAAAATTTATTCATTTAACTTTCTATTTCCCCGTTTATTTGCAAGATAAACCTGAGGTAATAAAAACTTGTTTGTATAAGTAACGGCTGAGAGCAGAGTAAAATCTTGGGGTTTTTTTCATTCATGCTAATTGTTGTTTTTTCTTTTTTAATTTTCCAATAGTTTTACTGGTTTTTTTAATAATATAATTAACTCTTTCGTTTTCAGGAATTTTTTCTAATTCTCTGAAAGCCTTTTCTTTCCATTCCCAAACTTCTAATTGAGCTTTTGAAATTTTAGATTTCATAGTCCATTAATTATTTTTACAAATTTAGTCATTTCTGTATTGGTATCCAAAAAACCACAATTTTTCTAACTTCTGACAATAATTAAAAACACATTTATTTTTACTTTATCGCTTTTTCATAGGCTTTTTTTTCCGAAACAATTTAATACTTGAGTCATTGCTAATATATTCCAATTTATAAAAATCATTCAATATTTCTTTTAATTTTTCTTTACACTTATCTGATAAAATCTCTTTTTTGGTAGTCAAAATAAATACATAATCAATCTGAATCGGTCTATTTTCTGTTACACTGATCCAGTTAAAACAGTCATTCACATTTTGTAAATCACCTAAATGGAGATTAGGTATTTTTTCTAAATTCCATTTTAAAGGAAAATCGTTTAATGAAGCTTCGTAGTTTTCTAAAATTATTATAGGATTATCAATCCCTAAATAATTTGAAATATGACCATATATCCAACAATCACTGTTTTTTATTGGGAAAACCGTACTAAAAGGCTCTATTTTTTCTGACGCATTATAAATTTCTATAGCAGTATAATTTAACACTGAAATAGATTTATAGTAAACTTTTAATAAAGCAAAATTCACATAGTTAATAATTATAATCACAATGATTTTTAACCATACCGGCACCTTTTGAGTAGCTAACCAAATAATTAAAAACAGAAAAAAGAACAATACCAAACTAGAAGACACAAAGCCTATTCCTGTACCCGTTCTGTTTGGCATAATAAAAAGACTTAGCAGTAAAATAATGCAAACAATTCCCCAAACCTCATTTTTTAAATTTATTGGTTTGTTTTTAGATATTATTCTATTAATAATTAGATAGACTAAAATTAAAAGAAGAGATATAAATATCCATCGGGTAAATATATCCTCCTTCCCATAGTCTATTGCTTTTGCCGGCTGAACATGGATTAACATGCTCAACAAATCAGAAAAGGGTAGATAGATTGATGTTCCTTCCGCTATCGGATTTGAAACAAAATATATCAACAACAATATTATACCTGGTAATAATGATAAAACCTGATACGCTATCGTTTTGGCGATTGATTGCCTGACTGATTTTTGAGAAGTAAAAAGCAGATTTAAGTTATTTAAATTTAACACAAAAATTACAAGTAAAAAAATCGCAAAAACGAACAAGTGAGATAAACAAATTAAAGAAGAAAATATGAGTAATATTAAAATTCGTTTAAAAGTCAATCTATCATTTGTGTATTTTATCCAAAAACTTAATG
>CBDUSJ010000192.1:0-5536 GCA_965369845.1 uncultured bacterium
CGACAAAAGTACAATAAAAATTTATTTGAGAACAAAATTTATTTTTCGATAATTTCCATGAGCATCGACATTATGTCGCCTGCTTTGCCTGCAAGATAGATATCAGTAATATGTCTTGTGTATTTTGATGGTTCGGGGTTTATTTCAATAATTTTTGCGCCGGCGCTTTTCGCTACTCCAGGCACTTGGTTTGCCGGACTAACTTCGCCGGTTGACCCGATTATGATAAACACATCCGATTTTTCGGCAGCAACAATCGATGCCTTATGTGCATTCATTGGAATACCCTCACCAAAAAAAATAAAATCCGGTTTTATTAAGCCGTTGCATGAATCGCAATAGGGTGGTAATTTATCGAAATTCAAATTTTCAACTTCAAAATGTTTTCCGCAGTTTACACAGATCAATTTTTGAGAATTACCATGAAATTCATGTACGATAGCGCTGCCTGCAAGCTGGTGAAGATTGTCGATATTTTGTGTGATGACGCATTTCAGCAATCCTAATTGTTCTAACCTTGCAAGTCCGATGTGGGCAGCGTTTGGTTTTGCTTTGCCAAAAAAATCGTAAAAAATTTCTCTTATCACTTCCCACGATTCCTTAGGATTTTCATAAAAGAAGTTCAGGTCAAGTACCTGAGGGTCATATTTACTCCACAATCCATCAGGGCCTCTGAACGGAGGAATGCCACTTTCAACCGAAATGCCGGCGCCGGTAAATGCAACAAGATAGTTGGAATTTTTTATCCATTCGGCAGCTTCTCTGATTTTGCTGTCTGATTTAGTCATTAATTCTTGTTTTAAAAATTAGCAAAAGTATAAAAATTGAGAAAAGAATAAAAAAAATAAACGCAACCGTTTCGGATTGCATCAGACCAAAAATACTATCTTTGGTGCTGTTAAAAAATTTATGCAAAATAAATAAACGATTTAAAAAACGAAAATTATGAAAAACATTAGATTTTTTATTTTATTATTTGTCTGTTTACTGATTTTTACAGAGAGTCATGCACAAAAAAATCTAAAAAATGAAAAGTTATTGATCGGAATTAAAGAATCGCCTCCTTTTGTTATGAAAACAGATAGCGGATTTTCCGGGATAAGCGTGGAATTATGGGGGAAAATTGCTGAAAATCTTGGTGTTGATTATGAATATCGAATTTACGATTTAGGACAGTTACTTCAGGCAATTGAAAACGGAGAAGTGGATCTTTCTATCAATCCGCTTACAGTAACGAGCAATCGGTTAAAACGATTCTATTTTTCCCAGCCGTATTTTATTTCACATCTTGCTATTGCTGTTAAAGTTCAGGAAAAAAATACTATAATCAGTTTTATAAAAAATGTTTTTTCAAAAGAGTTTTTGGAAGTTATTCTAATGTTATTTTTTACAATATTTGTTTTCGGCTTAATTTTATGGTTGATCGAGCGGAAGAAAAACGCATCACAGTTTCGTAAGGGTTTTCGTGGTATAGGCGATGGTATTTGGTGGTCGGCGGTAACTATGACAACAGTGGGATACGGCGATAAATCTCCGATAACAACTTCGGGAAGAATAATTTCTATAATCTGGATGTTCACGGCAGTAATCATTATCTCGAGTTTTACAGCAAGTATATCTGCATCCCTGACGTATAACAAATTACAAAGCAACATTGATAATATCAACGATTTGCGTAAAGTAGAAGTTGGCACTATTGGCAATTCCGGCACTGCTGATTTTTTAAGATACAATAAAATAAATACCAAGACTTTTAATGATGTTCAGGTAGGCTTATCTGCTTTGGACAATGGTATCATCAAGGCGTTTGTATATGATGAACCGATAATTGCTTACAATGTTAAAAGTCTGGGATTTTCCGACGAGATAGAATTGCATCCAATTAGTGCGAATTCAGTTTATTTCAGTTTTTCATCTAACGATCCGGATGATATCAAAATTTTAAATCCTTACCTGATTGAGGTCATTGAAAGCAAGGAATGGAATAAAATCCTGAAAAAATATAATTTACACCTTCATTGAATGATTTAATTTTATGATCGGAATACCCGCAAAAAGTTTCTCGCTTTTGCCCAAAAGCTTATCGGGATTAAGTATTTGGATTTCAATTGTTCTTATAACATTTATTGTAGTATCAGAAAATTTTAATCCAAAGTCAGGCAATGTCTGGAAAGAAGTAATAGAAAGCGATGGAAGAGGGTATTATGCCTACCTGCCTTCGTTTTTTTTGTACGGAGAATATAATTTTAACAGCGTAATATCAAGGGAATATCTCGAATACCCTGCAGTTAAAGCCGGTGATTTTATCATTGAAGTAAATGGAAAAAAGATTGATAAATATTTCGCCGGCGTTTAGTTTTTATTAATTCCATTTTTTTTAATAGACTGGGCCTTAAGTTTCTTATTTGGTTTTCCCATGGACGGTTATAATTTCCTTTTTCAGATTTCCGTAAGCGTGGCGTCTTTGTTCTATCTTTTTGCAGGGTTGGTTTTTACAAAGAAATTACTTGTGTCGTTTGGTGTTGCCGATAAAGTTATTGCCCTTGTATTATTTCTTATTGTTTTTGGCACTAACTTACTGGGCTATGCAGTATCAGCTCCGGCAATGTCGCATATTTTTTCTTTTGCCGCAATTGCTGCATTTTTATTTTTTACCAGGAAATATTTTATTGAACTTTCGTACAAAGCTCTTTTATTAGCATTATTTTCCCTCGCGGTGGTTATTTTAATCCGTCCGTTAAACGGGATTATTATTTTGCTCATTCCCTTTGTTGCCGAAAGTACCGAAAGGTTTAAAAAAGGTTTTCGTTATTTGTTTTCAAAGCCTTTGTTTTTGATTGTTTCGATAATTATTTTTTTTATTATCATCGGAATACAGCCGGTTTTGTGGTATTTGCAATGCGGCGAATGGATTGTCTGGAGCTACAGCGGCGAAGGATTTTATTTCGGAAATCCACAGCTATTGAAAGTTCTGGTCAGTTATCAGAAAGGATTTTTTATTTACACTCCAATGGCGCTGCTTTCATTAATAGGATTGCTGGTGTTATACAAACGGAATCGTTTTCAGTTCTTTTTTTTAAGTGTTTTTTTCATTCTGTTAATATGGCTTGTTTCAGCGTGGTGGAACTGGTATTACGGTGATAGTTTCGGCCAGCGTGTATTTATCGATTTTTATTCACTTGGCGCATTTTTGATGGCTGTATTGATTTCATGGGGACGAAAAAAAATATTTCGTTATTTTATTTTTCTGATAGCAATGTTTTTCCTGTTCCTTAACTTGTTTCAAAACTGGCAGTATTCACGTGGAATTATTCATCCTTACGCTATGAATAAAGAAAAATATTGGCATGTATTTTTACGGGGAGAAGAAAAGTACAGGAATATTTTCGGTGGAGGAATTGACATACCGCCATACGGAACAGATATGAACAAACCGGTTAAAGAATGGTTTAATAATTTTGAGCAACCGGAAACAAGTTGGATAACAAGCGGCAGAAAAAATGTTGGCAATACGGCTTTCAGTGGCAACTATGTTTCAGTTCTTGATTCTAATCAACGTTATAGTTCCGCTTTACTTCTTTCAGGAGATTCGACATTGTATGGGAAAAAGAATCTTTATGCAACAGTGATTTTCTATCTTTATGAGATTAATCAAAGAGATGCTGAAAAAGCAAGTCTCGTGGTTTCACTCTCCGATAAAAACGATAGCTTGTATTTTTGGAATAACAGCAGAATAAACGAAATGCCGGTTGAAAAATATGCATATTGGAGAAAGGCTCTTTTTGGTTTCGTTTTACCTGTGATAAAAAATGAAGATGATAAACTTAAAATTTTTGTATGGAATAAGGGAGAAGGTAAAATTTTTATTGATGATTTTGAGGTGAAGATTTATTGCGGTTTAAAGGTATCACCTTTTGGAAAGGTGATACCTTTTTGAAGTATCCCAACTTTTTTTTTAATTTAACTAATTTGTTGTTAAAAATAATTTTCTACCTTTGCGCCCAATTTTAAAAAATTATTTATTTTAAATTTTAACTTAAACAAATACAGAATGTTAAATCAGTATGAAACCGTTTTCATTTTAACTCCCGTTTTGTCTGAAGAACAGATGAAGGAAGCGGTAAAAAAGTACCAGGATTTCCTAAAGGAAAAAGGTGCGGAAATTGTTTATGATAATTACTGGGGCATGCGGAAGCTTGCTTACCCTATTCAGAAGAAATCTTCAGGATTTTACCACTTGATCGAGTACAAAGCCGAAGGTGATCTTATTGCCGATCTTGAAGTTATATTTAAACGCGACGAACGTGTTTTACGTTTTCTAACAGTTAAACTCGACAAACACGCTATTGCGTATAATGAGAAAAAACGTGCAATAGCCAAAGAAGAAAGTGTTAAAGAAAAAGTATAAACAATTTTAAATATTTAAAAAATAGAAAAACATGGCACAACAAAATTCAGATATTAAATATTTAACTCCGATTGCAGTTGATGTTAAAAAAAAGAAATATTGCCGTTTCAAAAAGTCTGGCATAAAATACATCGATTATAAGGATGCCAATTTTCTTTTGAAATTCGTGAATGAACAGGGTAAATTATTACCGAGAAGAATTACCGGCACTTCAAATAAGTTTCAGAAAAAAGTTTCGCAGGCTGTTAAAAGAGCAAGGCACTTAGCATTAATGCCGTATGTTGCCGATTTATTAAAATAGGAGGTTAAATCATGGAAGTAATTTTAAAACAGGATATTCAAAATCTCGGATATGTCAACGAGATTGTAAAAGTAAAAAATGGCTATGGCAGAAATTATTTAATTCCTAAAGGACTTGCTATACTTGCTACCAATACAAGCAAAAAGATACTCAGCGAAGTTCTCAAACAAAAGGCATTTAAAGAAGAAAAAATGCGCAAGGAAGCAGAAACAATGGCCAAATTAATTGAAAAGATAAGCTTGAGAATTGGCGCTAAAGCCGGTACGTCGGGTAAGATATTCGGCTCTGTTAACGTTATTCAGATTGCCGATGCACTAAAAGAACAACATGGATACGAAGTTGATAGAAAAAAAATTATTGTTGATGGAACTTCTATTAAAGAAATAGGAAATTACACCGCAACTATAAAACTTTATAAAGACATAAAAACGGAAATAAAGTTTGAAGTTTTTGCTGAATAAGAAGCTCGAATAATTAGATAAAAAAATGCTGTTCTATAGACAAGGACAGCTTTTTTTATTTGAAATTCAGATTTTATGATTAATATAAAATATCAATGGCACCAATAATATCGAACATCGAATAAAAAATGAAGAAGTAAAACAAACCCTTAATAATTTAATTATTTGGATATTATTTCATTATTCGTTATTTGTTATTCGATATTCGATATTAACAAAGTGTCACTATTGTCTCCCATTAAAAACCTATAACAGATTGATAATAATTTATATCGTTAGGAAGTTTGAAATTAAAATGTTTTGATTTTAAAATGATGACATCAGGACAAATAAAATTTTTGAAATCACTCCATCTTTCCAAATTCA
>CBDUSJ010000193.1:0-5529 GCA_965369845.1 uncultured bacterium
CTATTTATTTTTGAAAGTGTTAACTAATTTTGTTTAATTATGAAAAATGCCAAAAATTTGATACATTTGCCGTTTTTTTTAAAACCGATATATTTATATTCTATAAATCAATCTAATCTTATGTTAAGATTTACAGCTTTGGAAATTCTATCGACACGCGAGCCATCTAAGGCATCTGTGCCGCATGGAAAAATTTCGGATTACTTTGGTGAGCAAACTTTCCACCGGAATGCAATGAAGGAATACCTGACGGAAGAAGCATACGAAAAAGTTATGAATGCAATTAATAAAGGTGAAAAGATAGACAGAAAAATTGCAGATCAGGTTGCATCATCTTTAAAAGCCTGGGCAATCAGCAAAGGCGCTACACACTATACCCACTGGTTTCATCCTCTCACCGGGGCGACAGCCGAAAAACATGATGCTTTCATTAGTCCGGTTGATGGTGGAAAAGCCATCGAAAATTTTCAGGCTAATGAATTGATACAACAGGAATCCGACGCTTCAAGTTTCCCGAGCGGCGGAATAAGAAATACTTTCGAGGCGCGTGGTTATACTGCATGGGATCCTTCATCGCCTGCCTTTATTATGGACAACACCCTGTGTATTCCTACAATATTCGTTTCTTACACAGGCGAAGCCCTCGATTTTAAAACTCCTCTGTTGAAAGCATTAAATGCCATCGATAAAGCAGCAGTTGAAGTTTGCAGGTATTTTGATAAAGATGTTAACAAAATTATTGCAACTCTCGGCTGGGAACAGGAATATTTCCTTATCGACTCGGCGCTCTATAATGCGCGTCCCGATTTGGTGTTGACAGGCCGTACGGTTTTTGGACATGCTTCGGCAAAAGACCAGCAACTTTCCGATCACTACTTCGGAGCCATTCCTCAAAGAGTGATGGAATTTATGAAAGAATTTGAATACGAAGCTCATAAATTGGGCATTCCCGTAAAAACCCGTCATAACGAGGTTGCCCCAAATCAGTTCGAATGTGCGCCTGTTTACGAAGAAGCAAACCTTGCCGTTGACCACAACCAGTTGTTAATGCACATCATGAAACGTGTTGCAGCAAAACACCATTTAACAGTTTTGCTTCACGAAAAACCTTTCGCTAAAATAAACGGTTCGGGAAAACATAATAACTGGTCGCTGATGACCGATACCGGAATTAATCTTCTTTCACCGGGAAAAAGCAAGATTTCAAATCTTAGATTTTTGACATTTTTGATAATTATTCTTAAAGCTGTGCACACTTATGCCGATTTGCTCAGGTCGTCGATTGCTACTGCCGGAAACGACCATCGCCTTGGAGCTAATGAAGCGCCGCCTGCAATAATTTCGGCATTCATCGGAACGGAACTCACAAACGCACTTGAGGAACTTGAAAGCCAGGGGAAAATAAAAAATAATAGCAACGCAGGTAAAAATATTAATATCCCGAAAATCCCTGAAATACTTCTTGATAATACCGACAGGAACAGAACCTCACCCTTCGCATTTACAGGAAACAAATTCGAATTCCGCGCTCTCGGATCATCTGCGATTTGTTCGAAAGCGATGACGCCTATTAACCTGATAGTTTCGAAACAACTAAAACAATTTAAAAATGAAGTTGATAAGTTGATTTCCAAGAAAATCAGGAAGCAGGAGGCGATTCTTGAAGTTTTAAGAAAATACGTTAAAGAATGTAAAAA
The DNA here is from genome assembly GCA_965369845.1 of uncultured bacterium. GTDB lineage: Bacteria > Bacteroidota > Bacteroidia > Bacteroidales > 4484-276 > CBDUSJ01. Next base: position 1,698 of record CBDUSJ010000193.1, read on the forward strand.
TATTTTATTTGAAGGAAATAGTTATAGTGAAGAATGGGCTACTGAAGCGCAAAGGAGAGGTTTGTCAAATATTAAATCAACACCTGAAGCCATAATTAACGCCCTGGATGAAAACGTGATAAAGCTTTATGAAAATAATAAAATTCTGACAAGACGTGAATTAATTGCCCGGAAAGAAATTAAAATGGAGAAATACACACAAAATATCCAGATAGAATCCCGTGTAATTGGCGATCTGGCAACAAACCACATCATCCCTATTGCTGTAAAATACCAAAACACTCTGATTGAAAATGTAAAAGGACTGAAAGAAGTGCTGGATAATAAAACTTATGTAAAACTTTCGAAGAACCAGTTGCAGTCGATCAAGGATATTTCGGAACATATTTCCGAAATCAGGCAGATGGTTAATAACATGATCGAAGAGCGAAAAATTGCAAACAGAATTGAGGAAAGCGATGAAAAATCTTTGTACTATAGCCGGAAGGTAAAACCTTACTTCGATGATATCAGGTATCACGTTGATAAACTTGAAATATTAATTGATGATGAACTGTGGCCCCTTCCGAAATACAGAGAACTATTGTTTTTGAAATAGAATTTTTAAACTTTTAACTCTTTAACTTTGTAACTCTTTAACTCTTTAACTCTTTAACTTTTTAACTTTGTAACTCTTTAACTTTTTAACTTTTTAACTTTTCATCCAATGAATTCATTTATTAAAATTTTTATCTGCCTGATTTTATTAAATCTTACAAATATTTTTTCAATAGCACAGGTAAATGTTCATCATGTTCAACCGGGCGCTCAGAAACCTGTAGGCAAGGGTGTGTTTTATTCTTTGCCTCGTACCTTTTTAAAAATTGATGTAACGGTAAAAGCCCTGCAAAATTTAAAAGGCCCGCTTTCTGATTTTGCGGAAAAATATTTTGGAATTGAAGATGCCATAACTTACGATTTTACTACTTATGAAATCGGCGACATATTTATTAGCGCTTTTAACGAGCCTGACCCGGAGCAGATATATTTTGTTGAAATTACGGAAAGAACAATAAAAGAACCGCTTCCATTCTCTTTAAGCCTGTCGGAATCAGGATATATTTCCGGTTTTAATACTTCCGGCCTTGAGTTGGAACCGGAAGAACTAAAAGAAAAACAAGTTTATATTATTGACCGGGAAAAAAATATTTCTTCATCGCTCTACGAATTTTTTATTAATGGAAAACTAAAGCCGAAAACAGATACGATAATTCGGAAAATCACTGTTGATACAATTTCTTTAGAACAAAAGTTTTTCAGGACAAGTTTTATTGAAAAATTACCTGAAGAAATTGCAAAAAATATTGTCGCAAAAATCGAAAATATCAGAGAATCAAAATTAAAATTACTCACCGGATTTCAGGAAGTAGCTTATGAAAAACAGACTATTGAATATATGAACGAACAGCTTGATAAAATGGAGAATGACTATTTTGATCTTTTCCGGGGTAAATCCTACGCTGAAATACTGACTTATACTTTTTATTTTTTGCCGCCTACAGGAAATGATGATATTGAGGAACCCCTGTTTAAATTTTCTAAAAATACCGGCATCAATCCTATCAGAGGCGCTTCGGGCGATAATGTTTTAATAAAAATTAAAGCTGCAGGTTGTTCTGTTTCAATGAACGATTTTTTTCCATCGGGAGAGGAAATGTCGCCGGGCAGCAATGGCTTTTACTACAGAATTCCTGAAGTTGCCGAAATTTCTTTAATTCTTGAAAATGAAGAATTAGCCTATTCACGGGAAATTATAAACCAGCTTGGAAGTGTACGCTGTCTGCCTCCTGAAAAGATAAAAGTTGAATTTGAAACTGAAACCGGCGGAATAAAATCATTGATGATAAAATAAAAAACCAACATGATTTTAAGAGCCGAAAGTGATTGTATAATTATAACTCTCTTTCTTCGGTTCTTTTTCTTTTTTACTATCATCATCTTTCTTTGTGGAAGAAGAGTATTCGTACTGTACAGTTGCTTCTTTTGTCGGTAACGAAAACCTTATCCTTGTTCTCATGGTGGCAATTACTCTAAGTCCCCTGTTTTTTGCTTTACCGTACTTCAGAAGTTTTATAACACGTTCGGCTTCTTCATCGCAACCAAAGCCAATGCCTTTTGTTACTTCGGTTTCGATAACAGCGCCAAGGCCATTGACCTTATATTTTAAATAAACTGTCCCTTCAATTTTTTTTCGCAAAGCCGCTTCAGGATATTTCAGATTGTTCTTTAAAAATTCTCTGAATGCTTCTTTACCTCCGGGATATGTCGGCAGCTTTATAAATTTTTTATCCCTTTTTTTGAATTTCATATAAAAAAGAATTAAATTAGGATATGGCAAATATAATATAAGTTTATAAAATTTTTGAATAATTTAATTATTAATATTTACATTTGCCAAGTTCGTATCTTATTTTTATTTTCGTGAAATATTATTAACAAATAAAATTATAATTAATTATGGTTGAATTTTCTTTAACTCAAAAACAAAATGAAATACGGGATAAGTACCGTGATTTCACAGAAAGAATGATAATACCAAATCGTTTAAAATATGACGAGCTTGCTGAATTTCCATGGGACATTGTGAAACAGGCATATAAGGAAGGATTGATGAACGGGCCTATTCCTGAAAAATTTGGGGGAAAAGGATACGGCATTTTTGAAAGCTCTCTCGCATCCGAGGAATTGGGAGCCGGTTGTATCGGTATTGGAATTGGTATCGACGCCAACACTCTTGCGCTTACTCCTTTATTGCTTGTCGCAAACGAGGAGCAGCAAAAAAAATTCTTCGGATTGATAAATGAAATTAAAGGTGTTGCCGCTTATTGTCTCACAGAGCCAAATGCAGGTTCGGATGTTCAGGGGATAAAATCGACAGCCATCAAAAAAGGAGATAAATATATTTTAAATGGTCATAAACGATTTATAACAAACGGCGAGGTAGCGATTTTCCATACGGTTTTCGCACAGACAAACCCGGAGAAAGGGTCGCGAAGCCTGACGGCATTTGTTGTCCCGACCGATCTTCCCGGCATCGAAATTAAACCCCGCCTCCAGAAAATGGGTCAAAAGGCGTCGGTTCAAAACGAAATATTGTACCATGATGTTGAAGTGCCTGCCGAAAATATGTTGGGCAGGGAAGGGACAGGCTTCCTTATTGCCATGAAAACATTCGACAGAACCCGCACCGGTGTTGCTGCGCTGAGTATCGGAACAGCAAGAGCAGCGTACGAAATATCGAAGGACTGGGCAAAAAACCGTATCCAGTTTGGCAAACCCATAGCGGCAAATCAGGCTATTGGATTTATGCTTGCAGATATGGCAACCGAAATCGAGGCTGCCCGGCTCCTTACCTGGAAAGCTGCCTGGGCCTACGACTCAAAACTTAAAATCGCTTCCGGTCTTTCTGCTATGTCAAAAATGTTTGCATCTGATATAGCCATGAAAGTTACAACCAATGCAGTACAGGTGATGGGTGGAGACGGATATACAAGAGAATTTGCTGTGGAAAAAATGATGCGCGACGCCAAACTGTGTCAGATATATGAAGGAACAAACCAAGTACAACGATTAGTTATTTCAAAAAATATTCTTAGGTAGTTGATAGGCAGTTGGCAGTCGGCAGTATTCAGTCGGCAGTCAGCAGTATTCAGTCGGCAGTCGGCAGTAGGAAGTCGGCAGTTGGGAGGGGTGATAAAGTTTAATAAATTCATGAATAATAAAATGTTTTTGTGGAATTTTTTGGCATCTTTCATAAATGATAAAAAGTAGTTTACACTTTTACATGATTTCT
>CBDUSJ010000194.1:0-5519 GCA_965369845.1 uncultured bacterium
CTTTAGCCTTTCCACTTTAGCCTTTCCACTTTAGCCTTTCCACTTTAGCCTTTCATTTTGAAAAAGAACCATATTTTTTTTATCTTTGCTACGTTGCATATTTCAAAGGTTTTTGCTATTGTTGTTTTAAACACTTCAAAGATAGTAATTTACAATGAAATATGCAGCTTTTTTATCGATTTTTATCAACATTATGTTGTTGATAAGTAGGCGTTTACGAAGTCCGAAACTTTAACTCAACACAAATATAATCAGTTCCCGGAACTTGCAATTTCAACGAAGTATTATCTTTTGAATTTTTTATGTTTTTTTCAGATATTAAATCATACCACTCACAATTGGTGTTTTCGGAAACGTTTAGGGCATTGAGGGTAATTTCCAATGGATGTGAATTAAGATTAACAACAGCAACCCGAAAACCGGTTTTTGTTTTAGTAACCGCTATGTTTACATTTTCGTTTGTGCCGAGAATATCAACAGGAAGCGAAATATCGTTAGTTGCCATGACATAATCAATAACATCACGAACAAGTTCGGGAAATTGCTCCGCTGCGGTGGTTGCATCAATCAGAAATGTGGCTACTGTTCCTTTGCCGTATTTATTGATGACAACGGCAGGAGAGCCATCTTCATAAGTTGCGATAACTTTTGCATTTTTTGTTTTCCATAAAGGAAGTCTAAAATAGGGTAGGGGATACTGTTTTCCAATTGAAACACGTTTTCCTATTGCATTTTTTACAATTAGTGAAGAATGATTTTTGGGCCTGCCTTCTTCAACACCAAACAATTCCTTGCGTTCATAACTGCTTGTCCTTGCCATCGGTATTTGCGGACCAAAGGCAATTACAGCACCGCCTTCCTTAACAAAATTTTCTATCCAATCGCTGTCGGTTCGTTTAAAACCGGAAATGTCAGGAAGGATAATTACCTTTTTATCTTTTAGTAAGCGTGGCATTACAGAATCGTTCGCATGATTGGGCCAATAAGGATAGTCTTCGGAAAATGGCGGCACATAAGGTAAAATATCAACAGGAATTCCCAGAATCCGAAAAGCATCCAGAGCAGGTAGGAAACAATTGTTCCATCGTTCGATTACCCAATCGGAATGGGGAAAATAAAATGTTAAATTATTTGACTTGTTGGAAATTTTATCATGAATCAAATCGAAGGCATTCATCCCGTCAATCACGGCTTTACGGCTTTTTTCGAGTTCGGGAAATTTTTTCATATTGCGGTGTATGTTGCAATTATAAGTGAAAAAACTGATGCCATCATTTTCGGTAACAGTTGCAGCGCTTAAAATTTGAGGATAAATGTTTTCATAGCTTGTCGTGGAATGGTCAGGTGAAATTTTGTTTTCAAGATAACCGAACAACTCGACATGGGTCAGCGCAATTTTGTCTTGCAATTGCTTTGCCCCTATTCCAAGCGAACAAAAATCCTTAACCCGTCGTATCGGATATTTTTGTCGGTTATCGGGACGGTAGCTTGCCATCACTTGTCCCTGATAAATAATAATATCCAAAGACTCAATTATGCCGAGATAACCTGCCAGCATTGGGTCGTCAGTATAAGGAGAACATCCGCTTAAAAGTCCGGGATTTAGTTTTTTGACATTATCGCTGAATTCCCGCATGTAAGGGGCAAAATAAGTGCCGCTACCTTCGAGATAAGTATAAAATCCAACTAATGACGGATGCTGGCAATAAAGAGAGTAAAGCTCATCCATGATTGATTTTATACTTTCCATCCTGTCTTTTGAATGGGTTTCTCTTGTCAAATCCCAACTGACAGACAGCAAAACCGGGTAACCTTTTTCATCTCCGTTGCGAAGTATTGCTTCCACAACATCTTTTGGCGAGCCGGATTCCAAATCAGATTTGCATATCTTTGAAGGGAAATATGCCGTCTTTCCGATAAGGCCATGAGCAATGAGAAAGTTGCCGCCTGTTTCGCTGAAGTCTTGTAAATATTCGGATAATTCTTCATCAGGATTATCTTTATCAAATGTTGAAGGATAGCAAAAATCACAAACCATTTTTCCCAAAAGAAATGTTGCTTTGCCGATTGCTGACGGCTTTTTTTTATCCCCTGTCCAAACGTGAATGGCGTACAATCCTTCCGGAGAATCATTATTCAAAATCACTTCTGCTTTGTAAAAACCCGGTTTGTCTTGTACTTTTTCCAAAGGTAATTCGGAACTTCCAATTGTCGGTCTTAACAAAACAGCTTGAACAGTTTTATTTGTTTTGCTCAATTCCACTTCAATCCTAACCGTATCACCTCGTTGTACTCTGAAAGGATTTACATTAACCTTTATTGTTAAATCTTTTTGAGTACAACTTGCTAATGTTAAAAAAATAAAAACTGAAATGAATAGTTTACGAAATTTTAAATTGTCTTTCATAATTATTTTTATTTTAAGAAACAAATTTACAAAATAATTATCAGTTAATAAATATAGTGTAAATGGATTATTCTAATTTTGTGAACACTTTAAAAACTTTAAAACCCTCCAAGAGTTTGAAACTCTTGGAGGGTTTAAGAGTTTGGGTTTGGAAAATTTAAAACAATAAAATATGTCGAAATTGCAAGTATTGCTTGACCCTGAAAAATATTATCATGTTTTCAATCACGCCAACGGAGATGAAAACATCTTTAGAAAAAACGATAATTATTTATTCTTTTTAAAAAAGTATGACCAATACATCACGCAAATCGCAGATACTTTTGCCTATTGTTTATTGCCCAATCATTTTCATTTTGTTATAAAAATAAAAGGAGAAAAGGAGTTGAGCGAGTTTTTTAAAGAAAAGCTTTTAAAACGAAAAAGAACCCTCCAAGAGTTTCAAACTCTTGGAGGGTTTGGGGTTGAGTTTGAAACTCTTGGAGAGTTAAAACGTCTGATATCTCTGCAATTTTCACATCTTTTTAATTCATATTCACAAGCTTTAAATAAGCAGCAGAATAGAAAAGGTAGTTTATTCAGACAAAATTTTAAACGTAAACTAATTGCAAGCGAAGAATATTTGCGGGAGCTTATACATTATGTTCATTACAATCCTGTTCATCATGGCTTTGTTGACGATATAAGAGATTGGGAATTTTCATCTTACGAAAGTTTTTTTTCCGATAAAGCAACAAAATTAAAACGAAACGAAGTAATAGAATTATTTGAAGATGTTGATAATTTCTACTATTTTCATCAAAAAGAAATTGATGAAAATTTAGCTTTTGAATTGGAATTTTAATAATTCACTAAATAAAATAACAAATTAAAAACCAAAACCATCCAAGAGTTTCAAACCATCCAAGAGTTTCAAACTCTTGGAGGGTTGATGGAGGGTTGATGGAGGGTTGATTAAGAATTTTAAAAAAAAACTAAAATGAAAAAAGTATTAGCATTTATTATTACATCCCTGATGTTGGGAATAATATCATCTTCTTCAGTGTATGCTTGCTATGCAGTGATAGCAGGGAAAAATGCAACAGCAGACGGGTCGGTGTTATTTGCTCATAGCGAGTTGAATTCCGGTATCAGATTCTTAAATTTTCGTGTGGTGCCGAGGATAAAATATGAACCCGGGGCAATGATTAAACTTATGAATGGCGGTGTTTATCCTGAAGTAAACGAAAGCTATTCGTTTATTTGGTCCGAAAATTTTGGTATGAGAGGAAGCGACTCGTATATCAATGAATGGGGTGTTGCATGTGCCAGTGATGGTACGCGAACTATTGAAGATTCACGCGAAGAATTAATTGAACGCAGAGACATAATTGACGGTGGTATCGGGTATATGTTACGTCGTCAGGTTGCACGAAGAGCAAGAACGGCAAGGGAAGGAGTGCGTATTGCAGGAGAGCTGATAAAACGCTTCGGATGTAATTTTTCAGGTGTAACGCTTGTTATCGCCGATCCGAATGAAGCATGGGTGTTATCGATGGCGAGGGGACAGCACTGGGTGGCGCAACGGGTTCCTGATGATGAAGTGGTCGTGCTGGCGAATGTTAATATAATCGGTGAAGTTAATCTTCAAGATACTATTAACTTTATGGCATCGCCCGATCTGATTGAGTATGCAATAAAAAGGGGATGGTACAACCAGAAAAACGGTAAACCGTTTAATTATAAAAATGCGTACAGCAAGCCCGGCAAAGGCTGGTTTGATATTAAATATGGCTGTGATTCAAGACAATGGCGGGGTCAATGTTTGGTAACCGGAGAAAATATTCCGTTACCCGTTAAGGAAAATCTTCCTTTTTCAGTTAGAGCAAACCGTAAGATGACAGTTCAGGATATGAGAAATATTTTGAGCGATCATCTTGAAGGAACTGAGTTTGATAAATCTAATGCTTATGAATCAGGCTCACCGCATGATGTGATGAACTCCGGAGACGGATGTATCTGCAGCCAAAAAAATCAGGAAGCCGCTGTATTTCAATTAAGAAGTTGGTTGCCCCCTGAAATCGGCTGTATTTACTGGAGAACTACCGGCGCCTCATGTTCCGGTGTGCTTACACCGTGGTATTTGGGAATAACAGAAACTCCCGAATGTTATTATTTGCAATATGATATTAATGAAAATTTAACAACTGAATTTCATTTTAATCCGCCTCAGGGAACTTATAATTATAATCCTGAAAAAGCATACTGGATATTTAACACATTAGAAAATTTGGTTGACCTGAATTATAAAAAAAACATAAAGAAAGTTCGCGAAATTTGGAAGGAATATGAAGCAAAAGAATATGCTATGCAACCGGCAATTGAAGAAATTGCCTTAAAACTTTATAAAGAGGACAAAGATCTATGCAGGGAATTTTTAACAATTTATTCATCTTCCCTTGCCATTGAAGCCGTGGAAAAAGCGAAAAAAATGAATAATGAATTAAGAACTCTGCTTTTTGGATCTTAGCCGTTTTTCTGAAACCAACAACTCGTAATCCGCATTCATCCGGGCATTATTGAAAACAGTCATCCTTTTATTTAAAAACAGAAGATTTAAGCTTATCCATAAATTCATCTGTTAAAGTAGAGCCAAAGAAAAAAACTACTCCGTCGGCGTTTTCTTCTCTTGCAATTATTACTTCCTGAACCACACCTTCGGGAGTGTTTGTGTTATGTGATGAACGGATTCCAATACCGGAAAAAACCAGGCATTTTCCGTTTGCAATTTTTACGGATTTTTCAACTGATTTTCTGAAAACATCAAAGTCATTTGTGTATTGCATAGGGCAGATAATATCAACAATACTTTCTTTTGCCCAGAGTTCCCAATCCTGTCCTATTAAAACTTTTGCTGTTTCACTATCCGGAAAAACATCAACACCCAAAACAACATCTTTACCCGATTTGTCAATAATTTCTTTTATTTCCCTGACAAGTGTTGTTATTTGTTTTGCATTCCATTTAATCCACTCACACCAAACCATACTCCCGCAATCTTGATGAACCTCAAGCGGTGATTCTCCAAACTCTTTTTTAAAGGCTTCACAAGTTATTTTATCATAGCTGAATC
>CBDUSJ010000195.1:0-5513 GCA_965369845.1 uncultured bacterium
AAAGGCTAAAGGCTAAAGTGAAAAGGCTAAAGGCTAAAGTGAAAAGGCTAAACCCATATTCCCATATTTCCCAATTTCCAATTTCTAAACTTGTCCGTACGAAGCGAAGGGAGTCCGTATGGATGGATTTCCCATATTCCCCTATTTCCCAATTCCCAATTTCCAATTTCTAATTTTCCATTTTCTAATTTTCTTTGAAAGATTACTATTTCATCGTCATACTTGTTGTTTTGTTTTTGTTCTAAAATTACAAATTATATATTTGCAGCCTATTCAAATATTTAACTCCCTTTAAATAAATGAAAAAATTTTATAAAGACGATATGTTTAAACAGTCAAAAAGGCCGGAAGTTTCTCTAATTACAAACCACGGTTATGGAGGCCCCGATTTCCCGACAGGAGGGGCACCGGATACCGGCGGTCAGAATGTTTATGTAAATACGCTGGCCATGAAACTGGAAAGTCTTGGCTATAAGGTAACGATTTTTGCCCGCGGGGGCTTTCCACACTATGGCAATAAACTCATCCGTAGCGCCCCTGAATATTTATCGGATTTTGTACGATACATTTATATCCCCGGTGGAGGCAATGAATTTATTCGCAAAGAAGATATAGCGATTGCTCTGGATGAAGAATTTGAATGGCTATACAGGTTCATAAATAAGGAGGCTAAAGCTAAGAAGTGTGAGCCATGGGAAGTGTACCAATTCATAAACAGCCACTATTGGGATGCGGCAGTTTTGGGAGTACGTTTGATCGAACACTGGAGGAACGATATTGCTGCTCAATCGATGACAAGATTGATGGAAGGTGTTGTGTCAGCCGAAACTATTAATAAGATGTGCGATGAACGACATTGGAAATCGTTGGGTGACGCACCGGCCTTTTATCTTGGATGGTTGCTGCTTAACCAAGAGGAATTTAAAAACCTGCCTATAAAACAGCAGGTAAGAAACGCCGCCTCTTGTTGGGTTGCAGCGAAAAGGATTAGCATTAATGAAGAAAATTATCTTGTTGACTCTACCGAAGAGATCCTTTCCAGACTTGATGAATCGTTTGAACCGACTTTAAAGAAATTAATGATTTCTGCAGTTTTTGGCCAGGCAATTCTGAAGATTTCCCCCGATATAGACGAACAAAAATTTAAAAGAAATCTTGCTCAGATCAATATTCATGTCTGGACGCCACATTCGCTGGGCGAGCTTAAAGATTTTAACTTTCGTTTTCACACGACTGAAACTCGCCGACAGCTTAAATTCTGCGAACGGCGTAGCCACGAACGAATGGTTTGTGACCGTACCAGGGTTTTTGTTGCTACTTCTGCAAAAATTGCAGAGTATCTCTGGACTCATTTCCGCGTACCGATTGAGCAAACCTTCTTTTTCCCTCCATGTATTGACGAAATGATATTCCGCCCTTATGATAAAAAAGAATTGGTTAATACTTATCGTTACCTCTCAAAAATCAGCGGTATATCTGAGGTTCAATTAAAAGCCGGGAAAATAATATTCGAGACAAGTCGTATGGATCAAACCAAGAGAAAAGACCTTTTATTAACTACCTTCGCAAAAATTCTCCCGGACTATGACGATTTGTATTTGTTTATTGGAGGAGGGCCTGAAAATAAAGTATTTCAACTTTTAAATAAACAGCTCCAAAATACCGGGATATTGAACGGGAGAGCATTTCTTACCGGGGCCATTCCGGATGAACATATCGGCCCGATGTTTTCAGTGGCAGACATTTACGCCACAGCTTCTGAAATGGAGGGATTTGGGATGTGCGTTTCGCAGGCAGCGGCAGCGGGTACACCAATAGTCAGCTCCGATATTATCCCGTTTTGCCAAAATTACGTGCCTGAATATGTCGAGATGTTTCCATTTGGCGATGCAAACGCATTCGCTTCAGCGCTCCGGCGTTTGTTGAATGATAAAGATAAAATGGAAAAAAATTCAATGCACCTCCGCGAAAAAGCCCGCGTGTTAAAATGGGAACCTAAAACCATCGAATTTCTTGAATATTTACGTCAGAAAGGAATAGAAATAACAAAAAATAAAAAAGTAAAATGATTGGAGACAAACTTATTATCACCGACTATCATCGGTCAGCAGCCTTACAAATTCTAAAAGCGCTAAAAGAAAAATGGAAAACCACAGATAAGTCCATCGCCGTGACTATTGCCGGCGAGTCGGGTAGCGGCAAGAGTGAGATTGCTTACTGTCTGTACGAACTTGTCGAAGCATCAGGTAAAAAATGTATTATCCTGGGTCAGGATGATTACTTTAAACTTCCACCTAAGACTAACCATAACAAGCGCCTAAAAGATATTAACTGGGTTGGCCCCGGAGAGGTTCACCTGGATATTCTTGATGAACACCTTGATTTTCTTAAACATATAAAATATCAGCCTTTGGAGAAACCCTTGGTAAACTTCGATGAGGACAGCATAGGACATGAAACAATAATGCCCGATGTATTTGATGTTGTTATTGCGGAAGGCACATACACGAGCCTGTTGAAGAATTCGGACCTGATGGCGTTTATTAACCGCGATTACAAAGAAACGAAAAAGAACAGACTGAAGCGCAATCGTGAACCTGATATTGACTTCCTTGAAAAAGTACTTGAAATTGAACACCGGGAAATTTCAAAGCACAAGCGCCTCGCCGACGTGATAATTGCCCCTCCGTTAGTTTAACAACCCGGAAAATATGAACATACAATAAACTTATAAATAATAATGAAGTAAAGGATTTATACTTAACTAACAATCAGTGAAAAAATTAAGAAGCCAAAGATTGCACAGATTGCACAGAAAAATTGAAAATATAAAAATCAGTGAAAATCAGTGAAATCAGTAGTAAAAACATAAAGAAATACTGCCACAGATTTCTCAGATTAACACAGATAAAAAAATAAGGTTTAAACAATAAACAATCAGCGCAAACCAGTGTAATCTGTGGCAAAAAAATATAATTCACAGATTAGCAAATTTATTTTTGATTTCGTAATAGATTTTTATACAATGAAAACAAAGATGAAATTAACGGCAGTATTTTCACGGTTCTACTGTTAATTTATTGGATAAATATTTAAACCACCATGAAAAAATGCACTGAACACAATAAGGATGGACAATACGGTAAAGACCAGCATTACGAACAAAAGAAAAATTTGTGGATTGGATGATAGTTATGCATTAAATATCATAAAAAACATGAAAGTTCAATAATATAAACTTGGAAACAAATCCATCCAAGAATATCAGCTTGTTCCTGTTAGAAGGTTACCTATGCCCTTAACCTTATAGATAATTGAACGAAAATTTCCCCAAAACTAAATTAGGGTTGATGAAGTTGTTTCATGCGTTTGACCTTATCGGACAATAGTAATTATTTTTATTAAGGATAAATATTATTATCTTTGCCATTCATATATTTAAACAGGAACCAATTATGTCAAAAATCAAAATTATTATATTTCTTATACTGCTTTCATTTTTTTCTGTTTCCTCCTATTCTGATAATTATTCCGACAGCCTGAAAGAAGTTTTAAGAACATCTAAAAAAAAATCTCAGATACTTAATTTATTGTCTTCCTCATATTTGCCGGATTCGTTGGAATTATCGTTGGATTATTCCCGACAGGCGCTAAAATATGCCCTGCAGGAATCGGATCATCTTGAAGAAGGAAACGCTTTGTACAATATGGCTGACGTATGGTATTATCAGGACAGCCTTAAAAAGGCATTCAAGATATATGAATCTTCACTTGAAGCTTACCGGAAGGCTGGTGATTCGGTTGAAGTGGCATGTGTTTTAAACGATCTTGGGCGGATAATGCACAGCCTGGATTATTACGAAGAAGCTGTAAAATATAACGAACAAGCGTTAAACATAGTTCTGAATGAAAATAATATAGACGGTATTTTTGTAGTTTTAACCAATCTCGGTGCAATTTACAATACCTGGGGGCAATATCGAAAAGCTATTGAAACCTTTAACAGATCTCTTGGTTTTCGTGAAAGTATTGAAGATGAATCGGATGTTGCAGCATGTTTATCAAATATCGGGCTGTCTTATAAAAACCTTGGCGACTACGAAAAAGCAATCACTTTTTATAATGAAGCCCTTGAAATTGCTAAAAATTCCGGCGATGAATTTTCGATGGCGATTTATATGAACAATATTGCAATAGTTTATTACATGTTAAAAGATTACGACCATGCCCTTGAGTTTTTTAAAAAAAATATCGAAATTCACCAAAAGATAAACAGGATGCAAGGTGTTGAAAATATCCTGAACAATATTGGTACGGTTTACAATGAAAAAAAAGAATATGATACAGCGCTCGAATATTTCATAAAAGCGCTTGACATGAACAGGAAATTGGGAAAAACCGGAAATATGCTTACCCAATATTCAAACATCGGAAATATTTATACCGATCTTGGGGAATACGCTAACGCTCTGAATTATTTTTTTAAGTCGCTTGAGATATGTGATAAACTCGGAAAGTTGCCGGAGAAGGCTAAAGTTAAACTTAATATCGGGATGGTATATTTAAAAACCGGTAATTACCAAAATGCAGAACTTTATTTTAAGAAGTGCCTTGAAACTGCAATAAAAATAAATGCCCTTCCGCTCGAAAGCGAAGTGTCACAAAAATTATTTCAGCTTTATGATAAGCAGAATAAATCCTCGCTTGCCTTAAAATATTACAAAAAACACACTGAGATAAAAGACAGCATTTTTACCATGAACACTCAAACAATTGTTTCCGAGCTAAAAGAAAAATATGAAAGTGAGAAAAAAGAACAGCAAATAAACATTCTGATGAAAGACCAGGAATTGAAGGATGCCGAGTTGTCGAAGAGCAGGATAATTATTAATGGAATGATAATCTTTTTCGTTGTGCTGATAATATTTTCCGTTCTGATATTAATGCAGTATTTTCAGAAAAACAAAGCATATAAACTCCTTGTGAAAAAGAACAGACAACTATCTGATCTCTTATCCGGGAACGGTAAGCCCGGTATAATTCCAGATAAAACATTGCAAAAAAGTAATATTCCTATTGATAGTGATCTGAAAGAAAAACTTATAAATTTAATGAGCCGTGAAAAATTTTATCTGCAATCGCAAATAGCACTTAACGATCTTGCAAAATTACTAAACACAAATACAGCCTACCTATCTCAAATGATAAATTCCGAATTTAAAACAAACTTCAGCAATTTTATAAATGAGCTACGGATTCAGGAAGCATTAAAGATGATTGGCCAAAATCTGCATGAGGTTATCACACTTGAAGCGATGGGATTAAAGGCAGGCTTCAATTCCAGGTCTTCGTTTTATTCCGCATTCAAAAAATTTACCGGAGTAAATCCTTCGTTTTATATAAAGAATCAGTCGTAATTATTCACATTTCTTTTCGTGTATCTAATAAGGCTAAAGGCTAATTTTCAATCAATGCAAATGTTTTGTTTGTTTTTATTGTCAATTTTTCAATCA
>CBDUSJ010000196.1:0-5491 GCA_965369845.1 uncultured bacterium
TTGTTCTGAATCTGTCAAGCATCCAGTCTATTGATAACAGAAGTCCAATACCTTCAATAGGTAAACCAACGGCTTTCAAAACAATAACCATGGTTACCAGACCTGCCTCAGGTATTCCTGCAGCACCAATAGCAGCAAGTGTTGCTGTTAGGAAAATAACTCCCATCATGGCAGGTTCAAGATGGATTCCATAAACCTGAGCAATAAAAATTGCAGCAACAGCTTCATAAAGAGCCGTTCCATCCATGTTTATAGTAGCTCCAAGGGGAAGTATAAAGCTTGCAGTTTTGTTGGATACTTTATTTTCTTCCACAACGCCTTCAATAGTTAATGGCAGGGTGGCTGTACTTGATGCTGTAGAAAAGGCATTTAAAAGGGCTGCACCAACACCTTTAGCGTAAGGTCCCGGTCTTTTTTTGCCAAGAACTTTGAGAATTAGAGGTAAAATTATAAATCCGTGAATAAACAGCCCAATCATTACAGTCATACTATATTTGCCGAGTGATATTAATTCCGGGAGAAAATCTTTAAAACCTCCTGCCATGCCGATTCGTGCAGTGATTAAACCGAAAATACCAATCGGGGAGACAATCATTATCCAGTGCACAAGTTTCATTACAGCATCATTCAATGTTGATATAAAATTGATTGCAAAATTTGCTTTTTCCCCCAGTACCGAAAGTGCTGCTCCAAGTAAAAGAGCAAAAACTATCAGCGGAAGAATATCCATATTAGCCATTGCCGAAAAAATATTACTTGGAATTAATCCCTGTTTACCGGTTTCTTCATCACCTGTTAAAATTTGTTTTAGCGTTTTTCCGACGTTTCCCGTTTCTTCTCCTTTCAATTTGCTTGTAATAGAAAATTTAATTTCTAAACCGGTTCCTGATGGTTTAAGTTCTGGTTCTGCAGAAACCAGTTGCCGTTCAATACGGCTGAATTGCAATTGAGTTCCATCTTCAGTAATGATATAAAACTGTTCTTCAGCATGAGCGCTCTCCCAGAGTTTTACTGTTACTGAAGTGTCGGAAAATGACTCAATAGTACCTTGTATTGCCTGATCTATAAGCACAATATCATATTTGTCAGTGTACCGGATTTTTTCCCATTTTTCACTTGAAAGAAATACAGTGCGGTTGTTTTTTCCACCTACTGTATAATGGAAATCAGGATGAGTTTCTCCCGGTTGTATTCCTTTTCCGGGCTTGATAATATTAACAAGAATAATACCTATAATTACTGCTATACCACTGGTTATAAGATAATATGCAATAGTTCGGCCACCTACTGATCCAAGATTACGAATATTTCCCAAACGGGTGATACCGACAATAAGTGACAACATTACAACAGGAACAACCAGCATCATCAGTGAATTGAGGAATACCTCCCCAAAAATAGAAAAGTTTAAAGCAAAATCAGGAAACCAGCCTCCTATCAAAGTCCCCAGAATAATGGCTATAATGATCCAAAGAAGAATACCGGGTCGTTTCTTTTTTCCTTTTCCTGACGAAATTTTTTTTAACCGGTGTTTACCGGATTCTGATAAATTATTTTCATTCATCGATATTATTTTTTACAAAGCTATTTTTTTTCCGGCACATCAAAATATTATTTAGCCAAAAAATATTATAAACCGATTTTTAAAAGAAACCAAAAAAATTATTAATTTTACAAATTCTTTTTCTAAACTAAAAAATTAATTAAGATGAAACTAAAAAAGTTACTTTACACAGCGTTACTATGCGTTTTGATTTCTTCACTTCATGCCCAGCATTTGAATGTGATGATAAGCAACCAAAATGTACCGGAAGAACCTACCATCGCGATTGACCCAAATAATACCGATCGCCTTGTAGCAGGTGCAAATATCCAAAATTATTATTACTCGGAGGATGGTGGATATACCTGGCAATCGGGGATTTTAACCTCACAGTTGTATGGTGTTTGGGGAGACCCATGTGTTATGGTTGACACTGCCGGCCATTATTATTTTTTCCATCTTTCAAATCCTCAATCGGGAAGCTGGATCGACAGGATTGTGTGCCAGAAATCGACAAACGGCGGTTCTACTTGGAATGTCGGCACTTATATGGGGCTTAATGGCGATAAAGCTCAGGATAAAGAGTGGGCCGCAAATGATAAAAATAATAATAATATTTACGTAACATGGACACAGTTTGACGATTACGGAAGCAGCAATCCAAGCGACAGAAGTAATATTATGTTTTCAAAATCGACTGACGGAGGTATGAACTGGAGCCCGGCGCTGAGGATCAATGAAGTTGACGGCGATTGTATCGACGATGACAATACTGTTGAGGGCGCTGTTCCGGCAGTTGGGCCGAATGGTGAAATATATGTTTCCTGGGCAGGTCCGCTTGGAATTGTTTTCGACAAATCGCTCGACCAGGGAGAAACATGGCTGGATAATGATATTTTCGTTACAGATTTTCCGGGCGGATGGGCTTATAGTATTCCGGGGATATCCCGGTGTAACGGCCTTCCGGTTACATGCTGCGATATTAGCGGAGGTGAAAATCACGGTACAATTTATATAAACTGGACTGATCAAAGATATAGCACAACCGATACGGATGTCTGGCTTGTAAAATCAACTGACGGAGGAGAAACATGGTCGGAGTCGGTGAGAATTAACGATGATCCGCCGGGAAAACAACAATTTTTTACATGGATGACTGTCGATCAAATTACAGGTTATCTTTATTTTGTATTTTATGACCGCAGAAATTATGATGACAAAAATACTGACGTGTTTATGGCTGTGTCGAAAGACGGCGGTGAAACATTTGCAAATTTTATAATCAGCGAATCACCGTTTTCACCATCTTCATGGGTATTTTTTGGTGATTATACAAACGTTACAGCCCACAATAACGTTATCAGGCCAATATGGACAAGGTTGCAAAATAGTCAGTTGAGTGTCTGGACAGCAATTGTTGATCCTTTGATCCTCGATGTTGAAGAACCGGTTGCCGCTATTCCTTTTGCATTGGAACAAAATTATCCTAACCCTTTCAGTGAAAGCACACACCTTTCGTTTAAACTTAAAAATACTTCAACAATTACTTTAAAAATATTCGATATTATGGGCAGAGAAGTTGCTACTCTTTTTGAAAAAGAAACAAGGCCCGCAGGTGTCTATTTCGAGCATTTTAATGCATCTGAATTTAATCTGAATTCTGGGATTTATTACTTTTCACTAATCGGCGATAATCAGAATTTAGTTAGAAAAATGATACTTGAAAAATAAAAAACTGATCTATTGATGGACAATCAATTAAAAAAGATTTTATCACAAGCAAGATTGATAGCCTTAAAAGAAGGGATCGGAGATATTACTATCGAAAATATTTGTCGCAAACTGAAAATTAATAAAGACACCCTTTTAAAATATGTAAAAGATAAAAATGAATTTGTGGAAAAAGTACTCGAATACGAAAGAGATAGTTTTAGAATAATTTTCGATGAGTATGATTTTGAAGGTGTGAATGCAATCGATATTCTTATGATAGTTAGCCGTGAAATTGCCAGGAAATATTATGATATCACTCCAACGATCAGCATTTCTCTGAAAGAAAAATTTCCGAAAATATATCAGGATCATTTCCAAAAGCGACACGATTTTATTTTCTGGAAAATCCAGATAAATCTCCAAAAAGGCATTAGCCAGGGGATGTACCGCAGCGACCTTAGCATTGAACTTGTTGCCCGACTTTATATGAGCAGGCTGATCGACCTTCATAATGAGGAAATTTTCCCATCCGAAAAATTCTCTTTTTCAACATTATTTGATTTTATGTTCGATAGTTTTGTCAGAAGTATAGCGACTTCTGAAGGACTCGAATATTTCGAGAATAAAAAAAAGTCGGCTGATTTTAAGTTCAAATGAAAAAATCAGTATGAAAAGGTTTCTATTATTTTTCGTGTTACCGGTAATCGTATTTTCATGTAAACCGGATATTGAGGATACAAGCGCCATCAAACCGAAAACCCGGATGGATTCTATCAGCTACATTATTGGCCTTGACTACGGCCAGAGTATTAAAGAACAAGAAATAAAGGCAAATCCGGTTTTAATTTACAAAGGTGTAACTGATGGGCTTAAAGGGGAAAACCTTTTTCCTGATTCTATTCAAAACCGCATGATCGGGGAGTTTCAGACAGTACTTGACAGGAAAGAACAAAAAAAGTTCGAAAAAATGCTTGAGCAAAACAAAAAGGAAGGAAAGGCTTTCTTGGAAATGAACAAGCATAATGAGGGTGTTACCGAACTGCCGAATGGTTTACAGTATAAGATCATAAAATTAGGGAAGGGGAATTTTCCTGCTCCTGACGATAGTGTAACAATTAATTACCGCGCAATGTATTCTGACAGGTCAACCTTTGATATGTCGTACGACCGCGGACCATCCGGCATACGGCTGAATCATGCCATAAAAGGTTTATCGGAAGGTATTCAATTGATGAAACCGGGAGCCATTTTCGAGTTTTACATTCCCTCCAATCTTGCTTATGGCGATAAGAATTACCGGGATATGATCCCTGCCGGTTCTACAATTATTTATGTTGTCGAACTTATTGGTGTCAACAGGTAGTTTTTAAAAAGGCTCCATACGGACTTCCTTCGGTCGTGAGGAAGAGGATAAGGCTTTCACAAGTACACTTAAATTATTTGGGTAAATTGTTAAATTGGTTAGTTTCGAGTAACCGATTACCTATCACCAATTACCGATTGTATTTTAAGGACTTCCATCTTCAAACAAACCATTAACACAGGGCGTTTACGCCCATAAAAAATCAAAGGGCATAAATGCCATTATGGGAGGAGTTTCTATTGTGCTTTGCTGTCTAAGACCCGAAGTAGTGATTCATACCCGTCAGACCGCTCCAAGCGGTCAGACGGGTTTTTGAAGCTTAAAACCGATAATTGCAATATTTGCTACAAATATTTTGCGGTTCTACCGCAGTTTTACCGGGATATTAAAGTTATTACCCTCACCCAAAGGTGATACCTTTCGGATTATTAACTCTCCAAAAATTTTAAACTTTTGGATAGTTTTCACCCGTCCAACCGCTCCAAGTGTTCAGACGGGTTTTGCGGGATAATTTTTTTTTAAATAATTATCATTCCGGTAATAACTTTTATGAGCTACTTCCCATTAATTTGTAGTATATTTGCAATTTAAAATTTAATACTATGAAAAACAGCAAAGCCGAAGAACCGTTAGAACCATATAATAGAGCTGTCAATTTTGAGCAGGTATGGTTGATGTTTCAGGAAACAGATAAAAAGTTTCAGGAAACAGATAAAATACTCTCTGAAAAATTTCAGGAAACAGATAAGAAGTTTCAGGAAACAGATAAGAAAATCAAGGAATTATCGAACCTTTTTACTTCACAGTGGGGAAAACTTGTGGAATCGCTGGTTGAGGGCGATTTGGTAAAGTTATTAAAAGAAAAAGGTATT
>CBDUSJ010000197.1:0-5467 GCA_965369845.1 uncultured bacterium
AAATGATGGATATAAAATTATGCTGAGTAGTAAATTTTTTCCGGGTTCACTTTCCCAGATGTTTTTATCCATTCCTTTCCCGCTTGTTTGAAATTTGGAATAAATTACCGTTCCCTCGGGAGGTTTCCCAGTCTCTATCAGATTTTTTGCATAATCGTTAGTAGAGCCCACTTTATTAAGAAATATTATTCTGCTTCCGACAACTTGATTATTCATGTGAACATATTACAATTTAATACGGTTATTAATATGGCCAATAAAAGTAGTGTATTTTTGTGTAAACTGTCAGGCATTGTTTTTGATAAGAAAAATTCCTGTACCGTAATATTTGTTTTTGAAATTCGTGAAAAATAATCATATTAAGATTTTTATAATTACTTTTGCTGTCGATATCTAATTAAACTAAATGACTGAAAATAAAACAAAAAAAGAATCTGAATTACTTTTTGCTTATATAATTAAAGCTATTCAGGAAAAAAAAGGAAAAAATATAATAAATTTGAATCTTAAAAAAATTGAAAATTCAGTTTGTGATAACTTCATTATTTGCCATGGTACATCAAAAACACACGTTGAAGCCATTGCAGATTCGGTTGAGGAATTTGTTAAAAAAAATACCGGTGTAATTCCATGGCATAAAGAAGGCTATGAAAATGCTGAATGGATATTAATTGACTATTTTGACATTGTTGTACATATTTTCAGCGAAGATACAAGAAAGTTCTACAATCTCGAAAGCCTGTGGGCTGATGCAGATACAACTATTATTGAAGAATAATCTGTTTGAATATTATTTTTATAGACATAATGGCAGAAGAAAGAAAAAATACAAATTATAATAAAAAAGAAAAGAAGGATCAGAAAAACGATTCCTTAAAAAATCTTATTAATCCGACGAAAAAAACAGGGAAAGGCAAATTTAATTTCTACTGGATTTATTCAATAATCGCCGTCGTTTTTATATCGATCTATTTTCTGAATAAGGATGATAACGTTAAAGAAATTAGCTGGGGAGAAGTTAAAAATATGCTTACTAGTCAGGATATTGAAAAAATTGTCCTTGTCAACCATGAATTTGCCGAGATTTACATTAAATCCAACTGCATTTCAAAATACAAAGATCTAAGAAATGATACGGGGAATAAAATGTTTGGCGACTTACCGTATTTTACCTATACCATCGGTTCTGTCGAATCTTTTGAAAATAATGTGGAAAAAGCTCAGGAAGGAATTTCCAACCCGGTATATATTCAGAATGATATGAGACGAGACTGGACAGGCGAAATTATATCCTGGATTTTTCCTTTATTGATTATTGTGGGATTGTGGTTTTTTATTATGAGGATGATGAGTAAAGGAGGAGGCCCCGGCGGCCAGATTTTCAGTATTGGAAAATCAAAGGCAACGCTATTTGATAAAGATACACATGTACAAATTACCTTTAAAGATGTTGCCGGTCTTGAAGAAGCCAAGGTAGAAATAATGGAAATTGTTGACTTTCTGAAAAACCCAAAAAAATATACGGACCTGGGAGGTAAAATTCCAAAGGGCGCTCTGCTTATCGGTCCTCCGGGAACCGGTAAAACACTACTTGCCAAATCGGTGGCTGGAGAAGCTGACGTTCCGTTCTTTTCTATTTCAGGTTCTGACTTTGTTGAAATGTTTGTTGGAGTAGGCGCATCAAGAGTCAGAGACCTTTTCAGACAGGCTAAGGATAAATCTCCATGTATAATTTTTATCGACGAGATAGATGCAATTGGAAGAGCGAGAGGAAGAAACCCGATGACCGGTGCAAACGATGAGCGTGAAAATACTCTGAATCAGTTGCTGACCGAGATGGATGGTTTTGGCACTAATGCCGGTGTTATCATTCTTGCAGCTACCAACAGGCCCGATATACTTGACATGGCCCTTATGCGCGCCGGACGATTCGACAGACAAATTCATGTTGAACTCCCCGACCTTGAAGAAAGAAAAGCTATTTTTGAAGTACATCTGAAACCGATTAAAATCAATAAATCAATAAATGTAAATTTTCTGGCAAAGCAAACACCAGGATTCTCAGGTGCTGATATTGCAAATGTATGTAATGAGGCAGCGCTGATCGGAGCCCGAAATGGCAAAAAGTCTGTTGATAAGCAAGATTTTATGGACGCAATCGACAGAATAATTGGGGGTCTGGAAAAACGAAATAAAATTATTTCTCCGGATGAAAAAAAAGTTATTGCATATCATGAAGCCGGCCATGCATCGATAAGCTGGTTGCTCGAGCACGCTTCTCCATTGGTAAAAGTTACAATTATTCCCAGGGGTAAAGCTCTCGGCGCTGCATGGTACCTCCCCGAAGAACGGCAGATAACTACTATGAACCAGATGTTTGATGAAATGACTGCCGCACTTGGAGGCAGGGCTTCCGAAGAAATAAACTTCGGCGAAATATCAACCGGCGCTTTGAACGACCTTGAAAAAGTTACCAAACAAGCTTATGCAATTATAACATATTTCGGACTTAATGAAAAAATAGGAAACATTAGTTATTATGATTCAACAGGACAGCAGGAGTTTTCGTTCACCAAACCATATAGTGAAAAAACTGCTGAAGTGATAGATGAAGAAGTTCATAAATTAGTTGAAAAAGCTTATCAACACGCCCTCGAATTGTTGAAAAATAATAAACCGAAAGTAGATAAACTTGCAAAAGTTCTCCTCGAAAAAGAGGTGATTTTTAAAGAAGACCTGGAAAAAATATTTGGTAAGAGAACATTCAAAAAAGATATTGAGCTTGAAGCCAGGGAAAAAGAAGAAACACGTTTGGAGAAAAAAAATAAAGAAAAAAACACTGCTGATATAATTTCTGAAAAATCTTCAACAAGTATGCAGGAAATAGATGTTGTTTATGAAAACAAAAATGAATTTGTAAAAAATGTTGAAGATGATACCGGTAGCGCAGAAAGATAACTATGCTTTCAATTTTTACAGAGTTACTAAATGGAAGAAACTACCACGAGAGAAAAAATTCTCAAGAGCATTAGGAATGCACTAATCGAAACAGCACCCAACCCGTTTCCGGATGTTGAATTGGAGAGTTCGGTATATTCGGATGTGGATGACCCTCCTGATATAAATTTCGCCAAGGAGTTTGGAAAAGTTGCCGGAAAGTTTGTTTATTGTGAGAATGAAACCGACATGGCTGAAAAACTAAAATATCTTATCAAAAAAAATAATTTTCAGAATGTTTTCTGTTTCAATGAAAAATTGTTACGTCTGTTTAAAAAAAACAGATTATTAGTTTATTCCAATCCGGATAAAATTATTGAAACAAAAGTCGGGATTACAACATGTGAATACCTGGTGTCTCGTTTAGGAAGTGTGGTTGTATCATCAAAACAGGCTTCCGGCAGGCGGTTGAATGTTTTCCCTGAAATACATATTGTTATTGCTTATACTTCACAACTGGTTCACGATCTTAAAGACGCCCTTAATGGATTAAAAGAAAAATATAAGAATAATTTCCCTTCGCTTATATCGGTGATCACAGGACCCAGCCGGACCGCCGATATTGAAAAAACATTGGTTATGGGCGCTCATGGGCCTAAAGACCTTTATGTTCTATTAGTGGAGGATGGTTAATTTCTACAGTTTTTTTTAACAATAAAAAATTATAATTATGGACGAAAATTGGGTAATGGTTTATTCAGCGGATAAACTTTATAAGGTTGAGTATGTTAAAAGCATTCTTGAGCAAAATGATATTTACAGTGTTATACTGAATCAAAAAGACACAGAATTTTTAATAGGCGATGTACAACTATTCGTCGATAAAAAGGATGAAGAAAAAGCTAAACAATTATTAGCTAATACCCATTCTAAATAGTTCCTGCAAAGGATAAATAAGATGAATTGAATAGCGGATAATTTTCAATTACGTCAGATAATATTGTTACTTAAAAAACATTATTGCACAGATTATGGTCATATTTGGAAACAATAATTTAATAAACAGAACAATTACAGGCATTGTCTTCGTGGGGGTTATTGTTGGCTCCATTATCTGGAACCAACTTGTATTTGCCCTTTTGTTTTTTCTGATAACCATATTCACACTTGCCGAATTTTACGATATAATTAGTAGGGACAAAAAAATAAAACCGCAAAAAATTACCGGTGTCTTTTTTGGGGCAATTTTATATACCTTGGCAGCTCTTGCCGCTAATAATTTAATCGACGCTGAAATTCTGGTATTTGCACTTTTTCTGCCATTTATTCTGTTTATCACCGAACTTTTCAGAAAACAAGAAAATCCTTTCACAAACATCGGCATTACAATTTTGGGGATTTTTTATATAGTATTACCGTTTTCGTTACTTAACTTCTTTTTTAATCCTGATTTTGTGCCGGGTAATACTAGTACTCATATCTTATTGGGATTTTTTATAATTTTGTGGATGTACGATATGTTTGCATATTTGGTTGGGATGATTTTTGGCAAAAGAAGAATGTTTGAACGAATTTCTCCCAAGAAGTCGTGGGAAGGTTTAATTGGAGGACTTTTGTTCGCTTTGACTGCGGCATGGTTGATTTCAATGAAATTTGTAAAATTCGATCTTTTAAACTGGATAATTATTTCGTTTATCATAATTATTTTCGGAACGCTTGGCGACCTTGTGGAGTCGATGCTGAAACGTAGCTATGAAATAAAAGACTCGGGCCGGATTTTACCCGGGCATGGCGGGCTTCTCGATCGCTTTGATGCGGTTTTTATCGCTGCGCCTGCTGTATTTGTTTATATTGTCTTAATTAATTCTTATTTATCATGAAAATTCACAGGGAAGGATATGTTACAATACTGTTTATATTTTTGCTGCTGGTGGTAGTATTGGTATTGTTGAATATAATATTTCCGAAACAAACAATAATACATCCTTTGTTGTACTTGATGGCTTTGGCTTTTTTTCTCTTTATTGTAAGATTTTTCCGTGATCCGCAACGGCAGGTAAATATTGATGATTCGAAAATAATTTCTCCTGCTGATGGAAAGATTGTAGTTGTAAAAGAGGTGGAAGAACCGGAATATTTCAAAGACACAAGAATTCAGGTCTCAATATTTATGTCTTCAATGGACGTACATAAAAACTGGTATCCTGTATCTGGCAAAATAAAATTTGTGAAGTATCATTCAGGGAAATATCTTGTTGCCTGGCATCCGAAATCCTCTACATTAAATGAACGAACAACAGTGGTTATCGAAACCCCATCGAAAAAGCAGGTGCTTGTTCGTCAGATTGCCGGAGCTGTTGCAAGAAGGGTGATAAATTATTCGGAAGAAGAACAAACAGTTAAACAGGGAGATGAACTGGGTTTTATCAAATTTGGTTCTCGTGTGGATATTTTTTTACCAATGGACACAAAAATCAATATTCATTTCAATCAAAAAGTAAAAGGATGTAAAACGGTGATTGCCTGCCTT
>CBDUSJ010000198.1:0-5466 GCA_965369845.1 uncultured bacterium
CGGAAATATTGACTGGAATAAACTTGTAATGTTCAATTCCTCTGAGAGCATAAATAGTTAATCAAAAACAATAACCTTCTCCAAGTCTTTTGGCTCTACATCGTCCAGGATTTTATTTATTTTAATTTTATCGATAATAAGCCTTCGGCGGAGTAGTTCAAGATCGCGGAATTTTTTTTCATTACGGGTGTGTTTTAAAAAATATATCCTGATTTTTTCGCCATAGATATCTTTTCCAAAATCAAAAATATTAGCTTCAATTGTGAGTGTGTGAATATCGAGAGTAGGACGGATGCCGATATTGCTCATACCCCTGTAAATTTTGCCGCCATATTCTACAAAAACAGCATAAACACCATAGGCCGGAATTAGTTTTTCAGAGGCTTCTGGTTCAATGTTGGCAGTCGGGAAACCCAGTGTGCGCCCTATCTGGTTTCCCATTACAACTATTCCGCTTAATGAATAAAAATATCCAAGGTATTTGTTTGCAAGATGAATATCTCCGGCTTTTATCGCTTCCCTGATCATGGTTGAACTTACCGGAATTTCGTCTATATCCTGCACTTTTACCTGTTCAACATCAAATCCGTATTTTATGCCCATCTCTTTTAAAAAATCAATATTTCCTTTTCTGCCCTTTCCAAAATGATGGTCGTATCCGATTATTATTTTTCGGGGATGAATGTTTGAGATGATATAATCGCGCAGAAAAACATCAGGGGAAACACGAGCAAACTCTCGTGTAAACGGAATTTCCAAAAGATGGTCAACCCCCAAATTCCTGAAAATATCAATTTTTTCATCTCTTGTAATTATCAACTTCAGATTATTGTTATCCGGATTAAGCACACGCCTGGGGTGTGGAAAAAAAGTAATAACCACACTTTCGCCATTTATTTTCTTTGCCGATTCAACAAGCGATTTAATAATTTTCTGATGCCCGAAATGCACCCCGTCAAAAACGCCGACAGTTACAACAGGATTTTCAATTTCCCCCAAATCTTTTATGTCTCTGTAAATTTTCACTTTACAAAATTATTAGCGATCAAATACTCAGCAATCTGAACTGCGTTTGTTGCGGCGCCTTTACGCAAATTATCCGAAACTATCCATAAATTCAATGTCTTTGGGTTCGATAGATCACGCCTGATTCTCCCGACAAAAACATCATCTTTCCCTTCAGAATATTTCGGCATTGGATAAACTGCCCCCAAAGGATCGTCAAGCACTGTAATTCCCCGGCTGTTAGATAAAATATTTCTAATCTCCGCAATTTCAAAATCATCTTTAAATTCCACATTAACTGCTTCCGAATGTCCTCCAAACACAGGCACTCTAACGGCAGTGGCGGTAATATTCAGCAAAGGAACTTCGAGAATTTTTTTTGTTTCATTAACTAATTTAACTTCCTCTGTAGTGTATCCATCCGCAGTAAATTCTCCAGCATGTGGCAGCAAATTTAAATCTATAGAATGGGGATAAATTTTCTCACCGGCAATATTTTTTCTTTCATTCTCAAGTTGTCTGACTGCCTTTTGCCCTGAGCCCGTAACCGACTGGTATGTTGAAACAACTATCCTTTTAATGTTGTATTTTCTGTGAAGCGGAGCCAGAGCCAAAACCATTTGTATTGTGGAACAGTTGGGATTGGCAATAATTTTAGTATCATCTTTAATAACGTGAGCATTGATTTCCGGCACTACAAGGGGTACATTTTCAAACATACGCCAGGCTGAGGAATTATCGATTACAAAACAGCCGTTGTCTGCAAACTTTGCAGCCCATTCCTTTGAAATTACACCTCCTGCCGAAAACAACGCAATATCCGGTTTTTTGGTAAAAACATTCTGTAAACCGGTCACAGGATATTTTTTCCCATTAAATAATACAATTTTACCAACCGATAGTTTTGAAGCCACCGGAAAAATTTTTTCAGGAATAATATTTCTTTCTTCAAGTATTTTTAACATTACCCTGCCAACGAGACCGGTAGCGCCGACTACAGCAATTTTCATCAATTTTTTTTATCAGTCAAATTTCCATTTTGCACAAAAATAGTATATTTACACATTATTTTTATTTGAATCCAAAAAAATAGAAGATGAAGAAATTTATTCTGATTTTATGTTTCCCCCCCTTTTTGATAAACGCCCAGGTTTTTGATGATTTCAGCGACGGGGATTTTACGAACAACCCGGAATGGTCGGGTGATACAGAGCAGTTCGAGATAAATGATTCCAAACAATTACAACTTAATTCGTCCGGACCGGGGATTTCGTATCTTTCCACGGCTAATGCGCTTATCTCGGAAACAGAATGGCAATTCTGGATCGAACTTTCTTTCGACCCTTCGGCAAACAATAATGCGCGGGTTTATCTTGTCAGCGATCAGATGAACCTTGAAGGTGATGTAAACGGTTATTTTCTTCAGTTTGGTGAAAGCAACTCAAATGATGCAATTGAATTATTCAGGCAGGAGGGGGCTGAGTTGGTGTCGGTATGCCGTGGAACCGAAGGATTGATCTCCAGTTCGTTCAATTTACATATTAAAATACGAAGAGACAACACCGGTTTATGGGAAATATTTACCGACCCGACAGGCTCGGGATTTTTTGAACCTGAAGCTTCGGGAACTGATAATGTTTTTAATTCAACGGCATTTCTCGGGGTTTGCTGCAAATACACCTCAACCAACAGCACAAAATTTTATTTTGATGATTTTTATGCCGGGCCTTTTATTATCGACACAGAACCTCCCGAAGTAATTCTTGTTGATGCTGTTACAAAAAATAACCTTGACATTTTGTTTAATGAAGCTGTGGATGAAATATCGGCAGAAAACATTCAAAATTATTTTGTGGACCACAATATTGAGTGCCCTGTGTCGGCTCTCAGGGATCTGACAGATTTTTCCATTGTTCACCTTACTTTCGACAGGTCATTCCAGAACGGTTTGGAATATATAATTGCCATTCAGAACATCTCCGACATAGCGGGAAACATTATGCAAGACTCGTCTTTCTTGTTCGCATGGTTCGTGCCTTCGTCATTCGAAGTTCAGATCAATGAAATAATGGCTGATCCCAGTCCCGTTGTAGGATTGCCGGATTGTGAATATATCGAATTATACAACCGAACCAATCTGCCGGTAAATCTGAATAACTGGAAACTTATAATAGGTTCACAGGAAAAAATTATAACGGATATTTTGATTGAAGCCAATGGCTATCTTATTCTTGCGGATGAAGACGCACAGCCTTTTTTCATAAATTACGGTCCCTTTTATGGTTTTTCGAGTTTATCTCTCAATAATTCAGGGCAGACGATTATTCTGAAAAACGATACAGAAGCTATTATTCATACAATTTCTTATACCGACAACTGGTATAAAAATCCAAGTAAAGAAGATGGAGGATGGTCGCTCGAACAGATTGACCCGTTGAATCCCTGTGGCGAGGAGGAAAACTGGAAAGCTTCGGAAAATCATGACGGCGGAACTCCCGGAAGCGTAAATTCAGTTTCAGCGCCAAATCCTGACGAAATTTCTCCCGGCCTTAAGCGCGTAGGAATTATTGACAATTATCATATCCGGGTTTATTTTACCGAACAGATGGACAGTATTTCTCTTCCCGGCGCTGATAAATATGAAGTTGACAGGAATTTGGGAACGCCTGATAGCGTCTTCCTGGTGCCACCGGATTATTCCTCGGTAATCCTGAAGATGAAAATCATGCTCGATACCGGAGTAATTTACACCCTTACTGTAAAAGATGATTTAATGGATTGTGTTGGAAATAAAATTTTCCAGGACACGTATGTTGAATTTGGAATACCTGAGCCGGTTTCCGAAAATGATATTGTAATTAATGAGGTTCTCTATAATCCGAAAGACGACTTTGTTGTGGGTGTTGATTTTGTCGAAATTTATAACCGTTCAGATAAAATTATCGATCTGAAAAATCTGGTTCTTGCCACTGTTGATGACAAAACACAGCAAATTGTTTCTGTAAAATACATTACCGACGAAGGTTTTCTAATTTTTCCCGGAAATTATATTGTTCTTACAAGCAATCCGGAAACAGTAAAAACCCAGTATTTTACTTCAAATCCCGGAGGATTTATAAAGATGGTTTCCCTGCCTTCTTACAACAATGATACGGGTGTTGTGGTTCTTGCCACCAGGGGGCTCGAAATTATCGACAGCTTTTCTTATTACGACGAAATGCAATTTCCTTTATTAAATTCTACAGATGGTGTTTCGCTCGAAAGAATAAATTATGACAGGCCGACAAACGACCCGACCAACTGGCATTCGGCAGCCGAGGATGTCGGGTATGCAACTCCCGCCTATAAAAATTCGCAGTTTACTGAATTTTTTGAAATTGAAGACCCGATCACCGTTGAACCTGAAATATTTTCACCCGACAATGACGGCGTGGATGACATCCTGAACATTAATTATATTTTTGAATTACCCGGATATACTGCTACGATAACAATTTTCGATGCCAGGGGAAGGCTTGTGAGAAAGCTTGTGAATAATGTTCTGTTAGGTACGGAAGGAACTTTTTCGTGGGACGGGATCACTGACAATAACCAAAAAGCCCGTATGGGAATTTATATTATTTTTATCGAGATTTTTGATTTAAACGGAAATCCGAAAAAATATAAAAAAACAACAGTATTAGGCGGTAAACTGTAAATTTATATTTTTGTTCAAAATTATTTTCAAACAAACAAAAAATTATTATTTATGAAAAAATTACTTACTTTGGGAGCAGCCATCCTTTTTATGGTTTATTATGTGGCCGCTCAACAACAATTAGAAAATCCCGGATTTGAAGAATGGGAAGACGTTGGCTTGCCCGTTGAAGAACCTGTTAACTGGAGTTCGATAAAAACATCCGACAATGATATTTTAAACCCTGTCGCTCCGATTGTTTGGGGTAAAAGTGATGCTGCACACAGCGGGAATTATTGCGTAGAGCTTTTTAATGTTGCAGTTTTTTCGATCGTAGCTACCGGAACCCTGACCAATGGCAGAGTACATTCGGATATGAATCCTGAGCTTGGCTATGTATTTACCGACACGAGTGATTCCAGATGGAATACACCGTTTACAAAAAGACCTGACAGTTTAGTAGGTTGGTTAAGGTTTTATCCTCAAGAAAATGATGTTGCCCGCGTCAGAGCCATACTTCACCGTGGTTATGCCCAAGCACCCGAAAACGGAACTTTCTCCAACTGGGTCGGAGAAGCCAATTTTATTTCTGCATCCGAAGAGATAGACACATGGACGCGTTTTTCCGTTCCTTTTACATATTATAATTCAGAAACACCTGAGTATATTTTAATGGTGGTTAATTCCGGCGATAGCACAATAGCTGTTGATGGCAGTATTGCTTATTACGACGATTTAGAATTAATTTATAATGGTCCCGGAATTGACGAAAACCCGGCAAAAGA
>CBDUSJ010000199.1:0-5461 GCA_965369845.1 uncultured bacterium
GGTTGTCCATTCGCCCCAGCCTTCATTAAAGTCTTCCTGATTAAGCGTAACAACGTAGGCTGTAGTAGCTTCAGCAAAGGGAGGTGTTCCATCAGTTTTGTAATCTACATTTGGGCCCGAATTGGTATAGGGGAATATTTTGAAATAATATGTTGTCTGGGCAACGAGGCCGCTGAACGAAAATGTTTCTATCCCAAACGAAACATTTGCTGCGCCCTCGCCATCGGCAAGGTCAAAATCATCAATCTCAAAAATTCCATCTTCCGGACTTTGAATATTGTCTTCATCGCTTGCTTTAATAAGATATGCTGATGGAAGTTGTCCGCCAACGGCATCCGTCCAGTTGAGCTGGATGGTCAGGTTATTGGCAACTGCAGTGAAACCAGTTGGATAATTGGATGGTTCGGGATTAAGTGAAGGCCATTGTTCGAATCCGCCATTTGAAACGGGAAGTGGGGTTCCAACAGGACTTTCAAATTCAACAAGGTCAACATATTGTGTTTCGGGAGCTACAAAACTTCCATAGTCGTAGAATCTTAACCTGAGAAAAACTTTGGTAACGTCATCAGGCACTGTTCCTTCAAAGGTGAATTGTTCCCAGTCGCCTGTAGAAGTAGGTCCCCCATAGTTGGTCGAATAGGTTGGGCTTCCTGCGTTCCAGTCCATCGCGGTTCTAATCCTTACATGTTCACTGGTAAAATACCAGAACGAAATTTTATAGGTATCACCAGTATTAACCGGAATTTCCACAGTGCTGGATAAGTCACACTCGGCCTGATTGCCGGTGGTTACATCAACACCACAACTAAAACTCCCTTCGTGTACAACTACGGATTCTTTAAATGTTTGAATTCCTGTGTCCCCTTCCCAGTCAATTGGTAGCTGGGCATTTGAAATAAAACTCATTCCTGTAAAAAACAGGACACTAAAAATAATAAGCGTAATTTTCTTCATCATAATTTAAGATTAAAAAAGCATTTTAAGTTAAAATTAAAAAAGAAAATAAAAGTAGATAAAAATGAATTACCGGAATTAAATATTCAATAAAAAAATGAAATAACTTTTCAACAATAAGAACTAATAAAAATCATTGTTCCAATAAACAAGTAGTTAAACCTCGCTAAACCAGTAATGTTTTGACTTTTCCATTTGTAAAAAACATGTTTATTTTCAAGATATTTTTTTTGGAAAGAGGAGAGAAAATTTTGCTGTGGGAATTTAAAAGCTTTCTATGATACATAAAAAAGATACTTTCCAATTTGGATAATTTCTGCTTATATTTAAATTGTGTTATCTTATCATAAAAATTATATTCTGTGGAAAAAGATTTCAGCTAAAAAAATTATAAAAAAAAAGTCCCGCTTCGGCGGGACTTTTTAATATAAATTCCGATTTATTTTTTATCAGATTATTTGACTTCTTCAAAATCAACATCGGTAACTTCATCATCACCGCCATTATTTCCGGGTTTTGGTTCCGGCCCTGTTTGCTGTTGTCCTCCGGCTTGTCCTCCTGCTTGTTGTTGCTGAGCTTGTGTTGCATTATACATTTCCTGGCTGGCTGCCTGAAAAACTGTGTTAAGTTTCTGTGTGGCGGCATCAATAGCAGGAAGGTCTTCCCTTTTATGAGCATCTTTCAACTCAACTAATGCATCTTCAATTGGTTTTTTCTTGTCAGCCGGAATTTTATCGCCAAATTCCTTAAGTTGTTTTTCGGTCTGGAATATCATCGAATCGGCTGCATTTAGTTTATCAACTCTTTCTCTCGCTTTTTTGTCGGCTTCAGCATTTGCTTCCGCCTCGGTTTTCATGCGTCTGATTTCATCATCATTAAGGCCTGAAGAAGCTTCGATACGGATACCCTGTGTTTTTCCGGTTCCTTTATCTTTTGCAGAAACATTCAGGATACCGTTTGCATCAATATCGAAAGTAACTTCTATTTGTGGTATTCCTCGTGGCGCAGGTGGAATACTGTCGAGAAAGAATCTGCCGATAGTTTTATTATCCTTTGCCATCGGTCTTTCACCCTGAAGAACGTGTATTTCGACAGATGGCTGGTTGTCGGCGGCAGTTGAGAACACTTCCGACTTTTTGGTAGGAATAGTTGTATTTGCCGGAATAAGTTTGGTCATCACACTGCCAAGCGTTTCAATTCCAAGAGTGAGAGGTGTAACATCGAGCAGAAGCACATCCTTAACTTCGCCGGTAAGAACACCGCCTTGGATAGCAGCGCCAATAGCCACAACTTCGTCAGGATTAACCCCTTTTGACGGTTCTTTTCCAAAGATATCTTTTACAATCTTTTGAATTGCCGGTATTCTTGTTGACCCTCCAACGAGGAGCACCTCGTCAATATCAGAAGCTTTAAATCCGGAATCCTTGAGCGCCATACGACAAGGTTCGATTGTCTTTTGCATTAGTTCGTGTGCAAGCTGTTCGAATTTTGCCCTTGAAAGTTTTCTGACAAGGTGTTGCGGAATTCCGTCGATTGGCATAATGTATGGCAGGTTGATCTCTGTTTCGCTTGCGCTCGACAGTTCGATCTTTGCCTTTTCAGCAGCTTCTTTAAGACGTTGCAGCGCCATCGGGTCTTTTTTAAGGTCAACATTATAATCTTTTTTAAATTCCTCTGCAAGCCAGTCGATAATTACCTGGTCGAAGTCATCCCCGCCAAGGTGAGTGTTGCCATTGGTTGATTTTACTTCGAAAACACCGTCGCCAAGTTCCAGTATTGAAATATCGAATGTGCCGCCGCCAAGGTCGTAAACGGCAATTTTATTGTCGCTTGCTTTTTTATCAAGGCCATAGGCAAGCGCTGCTGCAGTCGGTTCGTTGATGATCCTTCTAACATTTAAGCCTGCAATTTCACCGGCTTCTTTGGTTGCCTGGCGCTGTGAATCGCTAAAATATGCAGGCACAGTAACAACCGCATCAGTGACAGTTTGTCCAAGATAATCCTCGGCAGTCTTTTTCATTTTCTGAAGAACCATTGCGGATATTTCCTGAGGTGTATATTGACGATCTCCTATTTTTACGCGCGGTGTATTATTATCGCCTTTAACAACCACGTATGAAACCCTGTTAATTTCTGTTTGTACTCTGTCAAAAGTTTCGCCCATAAATCTTTTTATGGAGAAAATAGTTCTTCTGGGGTTTGTGATTGCTTGCCTTTTGGCGGGATCGCCCACTTTTCTTTCGCCGGTATCAGTAAATGCCACTATCGAGGGAGTGGTTCTTTTGCCTTCCGAATTTGGGATAACCACAGGTTCATTCCCTTCCATTACGGCAACGCATGAGTTTGTTGTTCCTAAATCGATTCCAATTATTTTTCCCATTTTAAAATATTCCTTTCTATATAAATAAATTTTTTTTTAATTTGGCTTTTCGGCTTTCAATGATTATGCCAAGATGTTTTACTATGTCAAAAAGGCAGAGAGATTACAGTAAAGAATCGTAACCGTTAACAGAGAGTGGAAATTAGAAAGTGGAAATTAGAAATCCATACGGACAAGTTTAGAAATTGCCTGCACTGTGAAACGAAGTAAATCCGTATGGATGAAATTCGTAACGAAGTGAAGAATATTTCATCATGGGGAAATTCGAAATCAATCCATACATCCATACGGACCCATCCATACGGATTTGCTTCGCTTCATACGGGCTAATGAAACGAAGTGAATCCGTATGGACTTCGTGTCGCTTCTTTCAGTCGTACGGATTTCTTTCAGTCGTGCGGACGCCTTGCGGTCGTCAATGGAATATGGGAAATACGGGTTTAGCCTTTTAACTTTTGCCTTTAGCCTTTTAACTTTAGCCTTTTAACTTTTTAAAACCTATCCTTAAAGCGAGAGAACAGGAATTGATTAATAAACCGATTAATTACATTTTTTATTTGAGTATTGCTTTTTGTTTTAATTTTGCTGTCTCATTTTTTTATGAGGATATAAAAGTTTATGGTTAAATAAAAATCCGTAAAATTATGGATAAGCATGATTTGAAAAACAAACAGCCAAAACTGTTCACCGAATTTCCACAGGTTTCAACTGAAGAATGGGAGGCGGTAATTGCCAAGGACCTTAAAGGAGCGGACTATGAAAGGAAACTGATCTGGAAAACAATGGAAAGTTTTAATGTCAGGCCATATTACCGGATGGAAGATTTAAAGAAGATTGAGTATTTGGATGTTTTTCCTGGGGATTTTCCATTTATCAGAACCAATAAAAAAGGTAACAATAATTGGCTTGTCCGTCAGGATGTGAAAGTTAACGATATTGAAAAAGCCAATAAAAAGGCGCTCGATATACTTTTGAAAGGAATCGATTCCCTTGGTTTTGTACTTGATACTGAAAAGAAGCCATCGATTGACGATATTGAAAAATTGATGGAAAACATCTATGCTCAAATCGTTGAAGTTAATTTTATTTGTGGCAATGCTGCTCCTGAAGTTTTTGACATTTATCTTAAACTCATTAAAAAATATAATCGTGATCTCCGAAAAATTCATGGTTCTGTCGATTTCGACCCTATTGGAAATTTGATGCTGAAAGGTAATTTTTATAATTCTGAAGAAAAGGACTTTTTGGATTGTAAAGAATTAATAACCGCATCTGAACACCTGCCGCATTTCACCACCCTTTTAGTTAATGCCGGTTCTTTTAAAAATTCCGGTTCTTCAATTGTTGAGGAATTAGCCTTTGGCCTTGCGTATGGAAATGAGTATCTTTCAAAGCTTACAGGCCTTGGTTGTTCGATTGATAAAGTGGCGGCAAAAATTAAATTTTGCTTTGCCGTCGGTTCCAATTATTTTATGGAGATTGCCAAACTTAGAGCTGCACGTTTGCTGTGGGCAAAGATTGTAAATGCTTATGGTCCTTCGGAAACTGGCGTTACAAAAATATTTATTCACACTGTAACATCCGACTGGAACAAAACATTGTTTGACCCTTATGTAAATATGCTCCGTACAACAACCGAAGCAATGTCGGCAATAAT
The DNA here is from genome assembly GCA_965369845.1 of uncultured bacterium. Taxonomy (GTDB): domain Bacteria; phylum Bacteroidota; class Bacteroidia; order Bacteroidales; family 4484-276; genus CBDUSJ01. The sequence continues at coordinate 4,992 of CBDUSJ010000199.1, forward strand.
CGGCGGGACAAATTCGCTTACAATAAACCCGTTTAATTCTATCTACGAAGCAACAACAGATTTTTCGGAACGCATTGCCAGAAATCAGCAATTGCTTCTCAAGGAAGAATCTTATTTTGATAAAATTATCGACCCTTCCGCCGGCTCTTATTATATCGAAAATCTTACCGATTCGATTGCAGAAAAGGCTTGGGAGCTTTTCCTCGAAACTGATGAAAATGGCGGATTTATCGAATCATTTAAAAAAGGATTTATTCAGGATAAGATAAAAAAAACTGCATCGAAAAGAAATATGGCCATTGCCACAAGAAAAGAAAACTTCCTCGGAACAAATCAGTATCCCAACTTTAATGAACATTTGGAAAAAGAGATTGAAAAATCTGTGTTTGTTCCTGTTGATCTTACTGAAAAGGATGCAATTGCAGAAACCCTGAAAACTTACAGAGGCCCGCAGGCGTTTGAGCTTTTGA
>CBDUSJ010000200.1:0-5454 GCA_965369845.1 uncultured bacterium
ACCCAACAACCTGAAAAGTAACTATTTAAAAATGCCCGCCAGATTTTAGCAATAACGATACTGTATTGTTCATTGTTTAAATATTACACAATAAGAAACAAAATTCTTAAAAACCAAATATTAAATCATTTATTTACTTTTGCCGCTCAACTATAAAAATTTATTTTAATGAAAAATACAGCTTTAACAAAAATCCACGAATCCCTCGGCGCTAAAATAGTGTCATTTGCAGGATACAATATGCCTGTTCTGTACGAGGGCGTAAACAAAGAACACGAAACCGTAAGAACAAAAGTCGGGGTATTTGATGTTTCACACATGGGGGAATTCTGGGCAAAAGGGCCAAAGGCATTCGAGCTTGTTCAAAAGGTTACATCCAACGACGTTGCAATATTAACCGATGGAAAAATTCAATATACTTGTTTCCCGAACGACCGGGGCGGTATTGTTGACGACCTGCTTGTCTATCGCATCGATGCGGAAACATACCTGCTTGTGGTAAATGCGTCAAATATCGACAAAGACTGGGACTGGGTAAATAAGCAAAATGATGTCGGAGCCGATTTGCACAACGCATCAGATGAAATTTCACAGCTTGCAGTTCAGGGGCCAAAAGCGATGGCTACCGTACAAAAACTCACCGGCACCGATCTTACAACAATCCCTTATTACACTTTTAAAAAGGTTGAGCTTGCCGGCGTTAAAGATGTTATTTTATCTGCAACCGGATATACCGGCGAAAAAAACAGTTTTGAAATTTATTTTGCAAATAAAGATGCCGAAAAAATCTGGAACGCTGTTTTTGAAGCGGGAGAGGAATTCGGTATAAAACCCATCGGCCTTGCCGCACGCGACACTCTCAGACTCGAAATGGGATTCTGCCTTTACGGTAATGACATAAACGATACTACTTCACCAATAGAAGCCGGTCTTGGCTGGATAACAAAATTTGTGGATGGTAATAATTTTATCAACCGCGCTGAACTTGAAAAACAAAAAACTGATGGTGTGAGTAAAAGATTGAGAGGATTTGAAATGGTTGATAAAGGAATTCCCCGCCAGCATTATGAAATTTGCGACGCCGAAGGAAACAACATTGGCGAAGTTACTTCAGGCACTATGTCTCCTTCACTGAAAAAAGCAATCGGAATGGGCTATCTTAATTCCGGATTCACAAAACCCGACACCGAGATATTTATTAAAATCAGAAAAAAAATATTAAAAGCAAAAATCATTAAATTTCCGTTTTACAAAGGATGATAGTTTCTTCTAACGCAACGTGTTTGCTCATTTGGAAAAAAACCATTTAAACGGTTTTCGTATGGAAAAACCAAAAAATATAAAAACCATTGAGGTAGTATTTTCTCCTAAATTGTTTGCCGACAGATTAACCACCGAAAACTTCATAGTGGTTATAACCGACATTCTGCGGGCAAGCACCTCAATTTGTGCGGCTTTTGCAAACGGTGTCAGGGCTTTGATACCTCTTGCCTCAATCGAAGAAGCCAGGAAATACAAAACCAAAGGACACCTCGTTGCTTCCGAAAGAGACGGAAAAGTTCTTGATTTTGCAGACTTCGGAAATTCAGCCTTTAATTTTATGACTACGGAAGTTAAAGGAAAAACAATTGCATACAGCACAACAAACGGCACTTATGCAATCGAAATGGCGAGAAATTCGGAAGGAGTTGTTATCGGCGCATTTACCAATCTGAGTGTTTTATCCGGCTGGCTTAATGAACAAAACAAAAACGTTGTTATTTTGTGTGCGGGCTGGAAAAACAAATTCAACCTTGAAGACTCCCTGTTTGCCGGAGCGTTGACAGAAAAACTTACAGAAAATTATAATTTCCTGATAAACTGCGATTCAGCCCACGCAGCGGTTGATCTCTGGAAAACAGCAAAAACGGATATTTTTTGGTACATCGAAAAGGCAGCACACCGCCACCGCCTTAAAAAACTGGGTCTTGATGATGTGCTGGAATATTCTCTTACTTCTGACACTACCGAGGTTGTTCCGGTTTTAAAAGGTGAAATTATTATTGATGCGTTGAAATAATAATGAGTTATTTCTAAAAAAATGAAATTACATTTTATTGCCATCGGTGGAGCAGCAATGCACAACCTTGCCATTGCCCTGAAAAACAAAGGACACAACATTAGCGGTTCTGATGATGAAATTTTCGATCCGGCAAAAAGCAGACTTATCAAACACGGATTATTACCCGAAAAATATGGCTGGCATTCTGAAAATATCACCCCTGATCTTGACGGAGTAATTCTCGGAATGCACGCCCGCAAGGATAATCCTGAACTAAAAAAAGCGTTGAGACTGGGAATAAAAATATATTCCTTTCCCGAATATCTTTACGAACAGTCGAAAAACAAAAAGCGTGTAGTAATTGGTGGAAGTCACGGAAAAACAACTATCACAGCTATGATCCTGCATGTTTTAGATTATCACAAAATAAATTGCGACTATCTTGTAGGAGCAAAACTAAAAGGATTTGATGTGATGGTCAGATTGTCGGATGCGCCGATTATGATTTTCGAAGGTGACGAATACCTCACCTCCCCTATCGACCCAAGGCCGAAATTTCACTGGTACAAGCCACATATTGCACTACTCAGTGGCATCGCATGGGACCACATCAACGTTTTTCCAACTTATGAAAATTATATCACTCAATTCAGAATATTTATAGGATTAATAGAAAAAGACGGCTGCCTGATTTATTGTTCTGACGATCCGGAATTAAAGAAACTCGTTGAAAACACAAAAACCACAGCAAAGAAAAAACCATATTCTCTCCCTGATTTTTCGACCGAAAACGGAATTACCTGCATAAATACTAAAAACGGAAAAACAACTTTGCATGTTTTTGGCAGACATAATCTTTTGAATATTGAGGGTGCAAAACTTGTCTGTAATGAACTGGGAATAGATGATGAGTGTTTTTATGAAGCAATCAGCTCATTTGCCGGCGCATCGAACAGGTTAGAACTTTTATCAAAAAACCACGAAACCGCAGTTTATAAGGATTTCGCACATGCCCCCTCAAAGCTGAAAGCCACGGTAGAAGCCGTCAGTGAACAATTCCCCGACAGAAAACTATTAGCTTGTATGGAGCTACACACCTTTAGCAGTCTAAGTAAAAATTTCCTGAAACACTACCGTGGAACGATGGACAAAGCAGAAATTCCAGTTGTGTTTTTTAATCCTCACAAAATCGAATTGAAAAAATTACCACCCGTTACTCCCGGAGATATTATTCAGGCATTTAACAACAAAAGGCTTATAGTTTTTAATAATTCCGATAAATTAAAAAATTTCCTTCTGAATCAGCAGTGGAAAAATAAAAACCTTCTTATGATGAGTTCAGGTAACTTTGGCGGCTTAGATATTGAAAGCATGGCTCAGCAAATTACTTCTATCTAAATTGGAAATTATAAATTAGAAATTGGAAATTAGAAAATCTGAATTCTCAATTCTCAATTCTGAAATCTCAATTCTTAAATCTGAAATCTTAAATCTTAATTCTTTAATCAATTTTCTATAAACATTCCTGTAACCGAAAAATAACAATGTCATAAAATCGGCAATTAAGAATGTAACGTTTTCGGAAAATAAGAATGTATGAGCTTTAAGAAAGTTTGTTTTGCCCATTGGCAAAACAATATGAAGTATGGAATGATGAATAAATCGTTAAAACGATTAAAAGAACGGCGTGCATATATTATTTGCCACTATAATAAATTATGGTGTTGTTTCAAAATTTCAAATACAACAAATTAAGAAAACACCATTCCGAACATTCGGGATGGTGATAATTATAAACAAAAAATAATTGATACATTTCTACCGACCGGACAGGTTTTACATCAAACATTGTAGCTGAACGATTTATTAATCAATTCCTATTCCCTTGCTTTGCGGATAGATTTTTAAAAGGGTATAAATGTATAAAGGAAATAGGGGTAATATGGAGTATAGGTTAAATATGTGAATAATGTAAAGACAAAATCTTGAAGTTAAAATATACCATATTTCCTTATTTCCCCTATTTCCCTTTTTAACCTGATGATTATGGGAATTACTCCCGGCGCGGCACAATAACTTTTGTTTTCCATTTACCGGAAAAATAATAAAGTAACGACAGAATAGTGCCGGCAACCCATCCAAGCGGGATAGCCCACCAGATACCATCCACTCCTATTTTTTCCGCAAGGAAATAAGAAGCAGGCACCCTAATTATCCAGAGAGCAATAAGCGTATTAAACATAGGGATTAATGTATCTCCGGCTCCTCTCAAAACTGCGTTAACAACAAATAACGTTGAAAAAAGAATATAAAAGGAGCTAACAATGACAAGGTAATTTTTTCCTATCGAGATCACATTCTGATCGGGGGTAAAGAGTCGCATCAGATTCTCTCCGAAAAGCGTTACAAGAATACTGATAGAAATGGATATTCCCGACGTAATAAACCAGGTGATCCTAAGCCCGTTTTTTACACGCTGTGGTTTGTTTGCACCTATGTTTTGCCCGACAAATGCAGCCAATGCAGCAGCAAAATTCATTGCAAGCATCAAAGCAAAAGAATCTATTCTGGTAGCAACGCTATATGCTGCAATTGTTGTAGTTCCAAACTGATTTACTATTCCGTAAAGAGCAATAAACCCAAGGGCAACAAAAGTCTGTTGTAAGCCCGAAGGCAAACCGATCCTAATACTTGTTTTCAGAATACCCCTGTCAAAGACAAATTTTCTTACCGAAACATTTACAATTTCGTGGTTTCGGTTCAGATAACAAATTGCAATTATAAAAGCCAATGCCTGAGAAATTACAGTTGCAACTGCCACTCCGGCAATCCCCCACTTGAAAACAATCACGAACAGAAGATCCAAAATAATATTTGTGATGGTGGATAAAATCAGGAAATACAAAGGGGTTTTCGAATCTCCAAGACCACGCAAAATAGCGCTTGTGCCACTAAAACCGAAAAAAAATACCATGCCTGAAAAATAAATATTAAGATACAATTTCGCGTCCGGTAAAATTTCTACAGGCAAATCGGTCAATCTGAATATAGGGCCGCTGAAAATTATTCCAAGTATGGAAACAATTATTGATGCAAAGAATAAGATTATATAAGTTGTATCTATTGTTCGTTTTACTTTTTCTAAATTTTTACTGCCAAAATATTGTGAAATAATAATGGTAAATCCCGAACCTAAACCAATAACCAGGGAAATTAAAAGGAATAAAATTGGAAATGACGCTCCAACTGCCGCAAGCGCTTCTTTTCCTATATAATTGCCAATAACTATGCTATCAACGACATTATAAAGTTGCTGAAATATATTGCCAAAAACCATTGGCAAGGCAAACTGAATTATAACCTTTGCTTCTTTTCCTACTGTTAAATCTTTCATTAATTGTCGTCCATACGGA
>CBDUSJ010000201.1:0-5415 GCA_965369845.1 uncultured bacterium
GCTTCAACAAGGAATGTACATTATTGAATTGGTATCAAGCGAATCGAAAATCAGAGAGAAATTGATGATAAGATAGGGAATGTTTGAGATTTAAGATTTAAGATTTAAGATTTAAGAATTAAGAATTAAGATTTGAGATTTAAGATTTATGATTGAGAGAAATTGATAATACGGTATGGAATACACAATGCAGAAATTTATTATTAACTAAAAATAAAATGTCATGAAAAAATTAACTTTATTGATTGTTTTAGCCTTCATCATCCAGGCTACGGTATTATCCCAACCCTGCCTGCCCGAAGGAATCACTTTTACAACGCAGGAACAAATCGACAATTTCCAAACCAATTATCTTAATTGTACTGAAATAGAAGGAGACGTTCAAATCAGCGGCAATGATATTACTAATTTAACCGGATTAAATGTTTTGACAGCTTTCGGGGGAGACCTTTGGATCGGTAATTATTTTTATGCTAATCCAATTTTGACCAATTTAACCGGACTGGACAATTTAATTACCATCGGAGGTAACCTTTGGATATTTTCCAACAATACTTTGGCCAGTTTATCCGGATTAGAAAATCTAACATTTATTGTAGGAAATTTTATAATTGGTGAATTTTTGTATGGAAACCCTTCTCTGATCAGTTTATCTGGTTTGAATAACTTGAATTCAATTGGTGGAGACCTTTTAATTGATGATAACGATGCTTTGACAAGTTTAGCAGGTCTTGACAATCTTAATTCAATTGGTGGACATTTATTTATTAGAAATAATAATTCCCTCGTCAGTTTAACAAATCTTGAAAATATTTATTCCATTGGTGGAGATATTGGGATTGTAAGCAATAATGCTCTGACAAATTTAATAGGGCTGGACAATTTGTCTTCTTCAGGGGGAACTTTTACCATTTGGGATAATGCTGCTTTGTCTAGTTTAGTAGGTATAGGTAATGTTGATTCTATTGGAGGTGATTTTGATATTATAAACAATGATGCACTAACAACTTTAACAGCTTTGGCAAATGTGACCTTCGTTGGAGGACATTTTCAGATTTGGAACAACGATACCATAACAAGTTTCACTGGACTAAATGGTGTGACTTTTATTGGGGAGGGACTATTCATTGGTGATAATTCTAATCTTAAAAGTTTAACAGGCTTGGAAAACCTTAATTCCACCGGTGGATGTTTGGTAATTGAAAACAACGCTTCCCTCACAAATCTGATAGGTATAGATGTTTTGAACACTATACACGGATACCTTTATATTGGCCACAACAATGCCATGAAAAGTTTAACAGGTCTTAGCAACTTAACCTCAATTGGTGGTAGACTATATATTGAATTCAACGATGGGCTGACAAGTTTAGCAGGTATTGGCAGTCTTTCTTCAATTGAGGGAAACCTTTCAATTAGGTCCAACGATTCCTTGTCCAGTTTAACAGGACTGGAAAATATTGATGCTAACACAATCAGTAATTTAATCATTTCTGATAACAATTCTTTAGCCACATGTGAGGTTAAAAGTGTTTGCGATTATCTGGCCAGTCCTAATGGTGATATCTATATATCCAATAATGCGCCTGGTTGCAACAGCCAGGAAGAAGTGGAAGCAACTTGTGATGCTGGGGTCACAAACATAAATTTCGAATCCGCATTTTCAATATACCCTAACCCTGCAAAAAAGGAGATTTTTATTTCCGGCAAGAATGGAGCAATAATAAAAGAAGTAAATATTTATAATCAAACTGGCCAAAAAGTATTACATGAAAAACAAATAGCCAATCCAATTGATGTTTCTATACTCCGGCAAGGAATATATATTATTGAATTAGTTTCAAACGAATCGAAAATCAGAGAGAAATTGATGATAAAATAGGGAAGATTTAAGATTTGAGATTGAGAGAAAATTGTTTTATCGGGAAAAAAAATTAGTCTTCAATTGGTTCAACTTGCCCGTACGAGCCACAGCTATCACAAATCAACAGGTTCATTTCATGAATTTTACCACATGCCCGGCACTTAAATTTTTTTGTTTTCAGATATTCAAAATTTTCATCAATCTCAACTGCTTCATGTTCATCAACAATCTTGTATTTGAGTTTTACCAAAAACGGTTCCCGGCCTAAGTAAATATTATCATTATCTTTAATCTTCACCTGAATATGTTTTCGGCAATCTCTTTTATTTATCCCTAAATAGGTTCCATTTAAAGAATCGAGGTCGGTAATGACATAATGATTATCGATATATTCTATTTTGCAATGTTCGCGACTTATCTGCGGAATTGACGCAAAAACTTGCCCTCCTACATTTTGCCGTCCAATGATAATAATTTCAGAATGAGGTACTTCGATTTTTTTCGAAGTCTTCTGGTAAATCAGCGTCAAGCCGTCCAACACCTTTCTTTTTTTTGATTCCTCATCAAGGTCTGTTTTTTCATCAGCGTCGGTTATTTCCAAATGATCGAGAGGCGAATTACAGTTAGAACAATGTTCGGGCCTGTTATCAGCATCCTCGAAAAAATTATCTTCAAAACAATAATCACAAGTTATTTTATACATTGTCAACCTCCAGCTTTATTCCTGAGTTTTTCATTGTATTTTTAAGTTTTTTCAAATCATCCTTTTTCGGAATTCCGGCCATGAAAACTTCGTTGTTCTCTGATACATCAACAGACCATATATCCGATTGAAAATATGCGCCAGGCAGGAAAATTTTTCCGTTGCCAAATTTATACAATTTTTGATTAGATGAGCCTCTTGAATTTTTATTTTCTGCCAACTCACTGATATAAGGGCCATCTAACAAAAAATCCATACATTTTGTAAAAAGCATATCAGGGAATTTTTGTTTAAGCTGTTTTAGTGTGTAACCGGAAAAACAAAAAATTTCGATGTTTGATTTAAGTTTAATAAAAGAGCAGAAAGCTATCAAAGGTTCGTATTGATCAAAAGGTTCTCCGCCGGTAATTGTCAGTCCGTCGTAATCATTTTTGAAATTTAATATCTGCGAAGCAAGTAATTGTACATCTATTTTTTTTCCTTTATCAACAGGCCATAATTCTTTGTTAACACAGCCGGCACAACCTATCGAACAGCCCTGTGTCCATATCCCGATCCTTTTGCCACGGCCAAGATTATAAATGGGATATTGTATCCGATTCAGCTTCCAATACATTCAAATTTTACTTTATTTTCATCGTCCTCATCTACGTAAATCCTGAATTTCAGGTCGGTCGATTTATTGATTTCATACATAAAATTAGCAATGCCGTTTTTTATATAGGTCTCAACCCTGTTGTTGATTCCACGCCCTCCATTTGATAGGTTATTTAAAATATATGTGCGGCGGAATTTCTCAACAAAATCATCATCATAAATAAACCGGCAATTTTTTTGTTTAAAAAGATTTTCTTTAATGGTGTTAAGATTTTTCAGAAGAATTTGCTTATCAACATCAGGACGAATGAAATCGAAAACGACAAAGTTATCGCCGAAACGGTTCAGTATTTCGGGCCTGTTAAGTTTTGTATTAAAGAAGTTCTGAATTTCGTTCATGATATTTGTAGAGGTCGCCTCGTAGCTATCTTTAAAATCGATATTCGGAATTCGCCTGCCATACTCATCCTCGGTGTAAACGCCAAGATTACTGGTAAATATTATCAATGTTTCGGAGAAATAAACCGTTTCGCCTTTGCCATCGGTAAGCCGGCCGTCATCTAGTATCTGGAGAAATTTATCAAATATCACCGGATGCGCTTTTTCAATCTCATCAAAAAGAACAATGGAAAAAGGCCTGGCGCCCACCTGACTTGTAAGCTGGCCGCCTTCTTCGTATCCTACATATCCCGGTGGCGAACCTATTAGTTTAGTATCTGAATTCGAATCGTTGTATTCGCTCATATCGAACCTGAGTATTGCATCTTCATCATTGAAGATAAGGCTGGCAAGCGATTTTGCAAGTTCGGTTTTTCCCACGCCGGTAGGCCCGGCAAAAAACATAACGCCTTTGGGTTTGTTTTTCGCCTTTTTCTGATCTATCGAATGAAGGCCGAGTTTTGCCCTCCTGATAATTTCGACACTCTTTTTGATTGCACTATCCTGACCTAGAACTCTTTTTCTTAATTCATTTTCTGCATTCTCGATTTTCGATTTTTCGAGGTCTTCCCAAAAATTTTCCCTGGTTCCGTATTTGAAAAGATCGATGATCTGCTGGATATTGTTGATATGAATTTTTTCCTGATGAGAAATTGTTATCAGGTTTTCCAACTCCTGGTTTGCAAGCCCGTCGGTAAGATCTGCAAATACGCTTGTTATTTCTTTTTCATTCACAGATTCGCCTTCCTGATAAAATCTTTGCGACTGAACTTTAAAAAATCTGTTTCTTTCCTCTTTATTTGGTTTTTTAATTTCGATGCCTTTTGTCAAAGGATTTTCAAGCAAAATCCAACTGGGAATATCGTTCAGTTTATCACAAATAAAAATAAGAATATTCCGCATCCCACGTTTTTCGGGGAACAGCCTGGCGTCCTGCGCCGATTTTAACATCTTCAGGAAAATAATCCTTTCGTCTTCCGACAAAGAGTTAGGGTCGCCCGAAAATCTTGAACTGTAATTAATTATTCCCGCCGACAGTTTTCGGTTGTTCGACATCAGCAAACGGAAAAACGACAGGGAGTCGGTAAGTTTTTTTTCGATATTTGAAATCTTTTTCGATTCAAGAAAATCTTTTGAATTCGGAACATTTTCAAGAAGAAATTTTATGATATTGTCGCGGCTCAGGTCGGTAACAGGATCGGACTGAATTTCGAGACCATCGATAATATCATAATAGGCGATAATTTCGTATCCTTCATTTTTCAGGTAAAGCTTTAGCAGAAGGTGAATATCGTTGAACCTTGCCCACTGCAACTCTTCGGTATTTTTGGCGTCCTTGTAGTTTACCGGAAAATAATAGCAGTCATATACATCGCCGTAAAGGTAAAATTGTGATTTAAGCGACTGGAAGCGTTTAAATTCCTGCATCCAGCCATGGAATGTTTTATTGGATAAATCTGTCATATCTTGAAAATTGTTTTAAAAAAAATCAAAAGTAAATAAAAAAATTTAATATTTATTTTGCTTTTGTAAAATTAATGTTGTATATTGCGCAACTTAATATTAAAACCGATGAAACAACATTTACTGTTTTTCAATTGTACAAATTCCCATGCACCTAACTACTTGAGTGCTGTGTGTAGGTGTGAAAATAACAAACGGCTATACAACCGGCACCTACATTGTAATACTAATATTGAACGGCAGAGAGAATGCAATCCAAAAGGTATCGGTTGTAAATTAAAATGAGAAAGAATCGGGGTCTTGTTTTTCAGGATCCCGTTCTTTACTTTTAGAATTTAAAAATATCATA
>CBDUSJ010000202.1:0-5410 GCA_965369845.1 uncultured bacterium
TAAATAGGTGTGAATTCCGGCATCTATTTTATTATTATTTTAGCCCGTTTTATCCCAGTCATATTCTAATGTTTTCCTGAAAAGATTATCAAGTATTTCGATGTTTGGAATACTTACTTTTTTGAATTGCTTAATCAATTGTGTGAAATGATTCAATTTATTTTCTAAATATTGATTAATCACTTCAATTTTCGGTTGCTTATCAAATTCCTCCCCTGCTCTTTTTCTTTCCAGTAATTTATTAATTTCCGATTTAATATCTCCATTTTCTAACGAATCATTCATAAGTTTTTCAAACTCCATCGGCGGGAAAGTATCATGTTTTTCAATCCATAAACAAGCTAAGATCGGTCTTAAAACATAAAAATATTTTTTTGTTCTTACCATATCCTTAACCAAGTAATTTCTATAATTACCATTTGCCATGTGAAGGTAATGGTACAAACAGGTTTTTGGTGAAAAAAATTCAGAAGATAATTTTCTTAAATTTTCTGCGAAATCATATTTCTCGATATATATTATTGGAGAGCGCAACCATTCAAACAACGACGGGTTAGATTTTCTAAATAAATTTAATGCTTTTCTAATGTCCCAACCACTTACATCAAGAAGATTATTAATTGGGTATTCAATTACATCTCTTTTATTACTAATTGATAAATAACAATCCGGAGGATATATATAAATAAATCTAACATCGTAATCACTATCTGTTGATTCAAAACCCCACCCCCTGCTTCCGCTTTCAACAGCTAATAATATTTTGATATTTTGGTCTTGTTCAACTTTTTCTAATTCCTTTATTATTTTTTCTTTCATTAAAATTTTGAAATTAACTTAATGCTACGAAGATACAAAATTCGTTGCTAAAATTTACTTAATCATAAATAATTATAACTAATCAGTACTTAGAGTGTCTAAAGTAAAAAGTGCCTAAAGTTCATTAAAATGGATAATGAAATATTTAATAATAAATTATTAACAGATGAAATACTTGCCATTTTTGCAACAATTTGGTACGAAACTAAAACTTTAGGCATTTTAGGCATCCATACGGACTTGCTTCGCTTCGCTCCAAACTTTAGGCACTGATTAGTTACAATGAATTTATTAAACTTGCAGGGAATTTGAAAAGAGCAAATAAAATCAGATTATTATCAAAAAATATTTTTTCATTATGAAAGCCATTATCTTAGAAAATTATAATCCGAATCTCGTAAGGGCGCTGCGGTCTTTAAAAATTGTTGAGAAAAAAATTCAACATCCGGTTAGTGACCAGGTATTGATAAAAGTTGATGCAGCGCCATGCAATCCGTCCGACATAGCATTTTTAAGAGGAATGTACATGATAAAAAAAACGCTACCTGCAACGCCGGGATTTGAAGGCACTGGAAAAGTAGTGTCAACTGGAGAAAATACAGATGCAAAAAAACTGATAGGTAAACGCGTTAGCTTTTTTTCACAGGAAAGTGGAGATGGCTCCTGGGCAGAATATTGTATCGGTAAAGTTTCCGATTACATTTTGATAAACGAAAAGTTGCCGGTCGAACAAGCTGCGACAATATTTATTAACCCTTTCACAGCTTATGCAATTTTTAAAACAATTATTGATACCGGTTTTAAAAGTCTGATTCAATCGGCAGCAATGGGGCAGGTTGGGTGTTTTCTCAGGTATTTTGCAAAAGAGGCGGGAATAGAAGTAATAAACTTAGTAAAAAAAGATGCTCACGTAAAACAATTGAAACATGAGGGAAACAAATTTGTGTTGAATATCCGGAATGAAAATTTTGAAAAAAGTATTACCCGGCTTGCGAATGATTTGAATGCCCGGCTTGCAATTGACGCTGTTGGCGGAGAATTAACCGGTATAATGTTGAACGCTATGCCGCCTGGTTCGGATGTGATCCTTTATGGAGGGCTTTCAGGAATGCCGGTAACAAACATTGACACTCTCGGAATTATCTTTAACAAAAAGCGCATCAGGGGATTTAACATTAATGATTGGATTAAAGAGACCGACAGAAAAGACTTTGAAAAAATTTCGGAAAAAATCCAAAAACTTTTCATTGAAGGAAAACTAAAATCAAAAGTTCAAAAAATAGTAAATATCGATAATTTTTATGAAGGATTAAGAACTTATATTTCTAATATGTCAGGAGGCAAAGTGTTGATAAATTTTTAATCTTGATTTTTGGACAGATAATGCAATATTTCAACTTAAAGGCATTTGATAAAAAAAGCAAAGCCACCAACAAACAGACAGAATTATTCAGCGCCAACTGCATTAACCTTGCCGATGTTGTCCCGTTCCTTCAGGATGCCCTGCCTCGTCTTTTCGGATAACAAGACCTGATGAGGTACTATGTGTTTTCATTTGAGATAAGTGGTTTTGGAGCGGGTGTTCTGTGGAAAATTTTGCTGTTCTTTGCCGGATATTTTTTCAATTCGTTTTTATACGTTTAATCGTGGTAACTTAAACCGTATGCTATAACTTTAAAGCAATTACCAGCACAATTGATTATTTCCACGCAAATTTATTTTATTTCCAAATAAATTATTTCTTACATTTGCGAATCTAATAAAATAATCCCGGCATGACGAAGTCCAGCATCACATTAATTCATGAAACATATAGCGAAAAACCCGCATTGGTATTGGAGTTTGGCTTTAACCGGAATTTGATAAACCGGGTGAAAAAGATCAAAGGTGCCTGCTGGAATCAAAGCCGGAAGTTTTGGCGCATCCAGGTATTTCCTGGGCATGGCAGTTAGACTAAATAGGTACATTTATTTTACATATTTGGCAAAATAAAAGTACCTCAACAAACAGATAAAGAAAAAATAAACGTACTATTAACTATTTACAGACCTTGTGTGAAATAACTTATACACTATGAAAAAACTGACATCAATATTCCAAAAAACAATAACCATCTCCGTACTTGTATTGATGGGAATTGTGATAATCATATTGACATTAGAATTAGGAATCGTAATAGTAAAAGAAATTCTTATGGAAACTGAAGGGGGCACCATACTCGACTTAAAAGAATCATATACCATTTTTGGCTTGTTCTTTAATATTTTAATAGGTATAGAACTTTATGAAACTGTAAAGGTTTATTTAGATAAAAATGTTTTTCATGTTGAAATAATACTTTTAGTAGCGTTGATTGCTCTTGCCAGGAAAGTGATTCTATTAGACTTAAATAATATTGATCCTATGAATGTGATCGGGCTATCCCTTCTCATAATGGTGGTTGGCGGGGTATATTTTTTATTAAAAAAGAGAAATAATTCAAACAACAATTAGGTAGGGTTATTCGACTCCAACTGCATTGATCTTGCCGTTTGTTTGACTGTACCTGGTCCTATGAGTTACTATGTGTTTTCATTTGAGATGGCAGGTTTTGGAGTGAATGTTTTGTAAAAAATTTTGCTGTTCGTTGCCGGATATTTTTTCAATTACCTGCAAGCATTTTAGACAATAAATTTGAAACGTTTTACCTATTTCGCAAAAGTAAACAGAAATTCCACACCTCCGTTTTTATAATTTCTCGCTGTTATTTCTCCATTATGAAGCTGAATGGCATTTTTAACAATTGCCAATCCCAGACCTGTGCCGCCTGTTTTTCTTGAACGACCGGTGTCAACCCTGTAAAATCGTTCAAAAATACGAGAAAGATGTTTTTCATCAATTTCATTTCCGGTGTTAGAAAATGAAAAATAATAAAAATTTTTATCTTCAAGATAATTGGATATAGTGAGGTCTATATTTTCTCCACCATATTTGATCACATTATCAAAAAGATTATAAAATACGGAGAATAAAAGTGATTTATTACCATTTATAACAATTGAATTTTCAAATTGAATATGTACTTTTATGTTTTTATCATCCAATCTCAGTTTTAAATTATCATTTACTTCTGCTACAATTTCATTGATATTTATCGATTCAAAAATGAAATGTTCTCTCGCTTCTTCAATTTTATTTAGCATCGAAATATCTTCAATAAGTTCGGAAAGTCGTTTGGCCTGCGCAAAAGCTTTATCGATAAAATACTTTTGTTTTTCTTGTGTAATGTTATTATTCTGAAGTGTTTCAAGGTATCCCATAACGGTTGCTACCGGTGTTTTTAATTCATGCGCTATGTTTGATGTAATTTGTTGTTTTATCAACTTTCGTTTTTCAAGTTTTGTGGTATTTTTTATAACTATTTCAAAACTTTTATCCTGAAAAAAAACACATTGAATATTAAAGTATTTATCGTTTTTAAATAGGTTGCTCTCTATCTGAGGTAAGTTATAGTCTTTAATATGAACCTCATTATTTAATTGTTTGTCAATAAATTGAATAATGGATTTAAATTCTTTAACTTCAAATATTTTATCTGCTGATATAGTTGACTTTTCAGAGATTAAATTCAGAAACTGAATAAAATGATTATTTGTCAGTATTTTCTTTTTATCGGGTGAAAAAAAAGCGATACCCTCGTTCAAAGCATTCAAATGATTAGAGAGTTTGTTTTTTTCAACCGAAATTTCATCCTTTGCGATATTAAGTTTATTATAAATAGCAACTATCTGACTGCTAATTGTTCCTAATTCATCGTTTGGAAATTTGATAGTCTCTTTGATATTTTTACCATTACCCAGTTTTACAGCAAAGTTTTTTAATTTTGTGATTGTTTCACCCAACCTTTTGGTAATAAACAATAGAATAATCAATATTAAAATGAATAAGAAAATCAGATATATGATAAATAGTTTATTTACCTGCAGAAAATCCTTAACTTTTATATTATAGAGTGCTGCCGTTCTTACATAGTAATCGGAATAAAATTTGGCATAATAATAATAGCTATTACCTGTAGTTACCGATTTCCTGATGTTTGCACCAAAATCCGCAGCTACTGATTCTTGCACCTCCGGACGGTGCAAATGATTTTCCATTTCTTCATAATTAGGCATTTCACTATCATATAGCACAATTCCTTTTGGGCTAATCACAGTAATTCTAATGTTCGGTTTCGGAATAATCATCTTTATCGAATCAAGCAATTTAAAATTTCCTGTTTCTGTCAATTTATTACTCTTAATATATTTATGGGTAAGTTCAGTTATATTATCGAGAGTGTTTTCTAACTGCTTTTTTCTGAAATCCTTTTCGCGTTCGTATTGAAATATTAATACAAGTATTGTAAATACAGCAAATACAATAGAAATATATATAAATAACTTTTTTCGCAAACTTAGTTTTTTTAACATGAAATTTGTTTTTTAGTGAAAATGCGTAAATGCGTAAATGTGAAAATGCGTAAATGCTTAAATTTTTTAATTTGTTATCCTTTAATCCTTTAATCATTCAATCATTCAATCATTCAATCATTCAATCATTAAATCATTCA
>CBDUSJ010000203.1:0-5401 GCA_965369845.1 uncultured bacterium
ATCAAGAATGCTATTACCCAAACTATTACCTTTAGAGTAGAATTAAAGACCTTTAATAGAGTTTTTCCTCTTTCTTCTTGAACCTTAAGATCTTTCCCTAATTTTTCACTCCCTTTAACAAGGGTGTTTATTAGTTTTGAAATAAAAACCTTGCCAAAACATTATAATTATAATATTTTTGTAGAAAAAAAAATAAAAAAAATGAAACGATTAGATTTTTCATACAAAACTACGATAATCACCGGGCTGTTTTTATTAATGTTTACTTATGCTATGTCTGGTGGAACTTCAGTTAAATCACAAGGAATAAGTGAATGGTACGGTAATAATAACTTTGAATTTTCAGATAATAATGGTATGCTAAATGTAAACATTACCAAAAACCCTTGGGAGTCATTTACACTGATGCTTGATAATATGATGATGGTGAACAATCCTGTTGTTGAACTTGAGATGAGTTCAAGCCGGGATATTACTATCAGGGTTGATATTTCGGATGGCATATTTATTAGTAGTAAAAGTCTTGTAATTGAAAAGGATATTGAAGGAAGCGGTGTTTTCCACGAACTTAATTTTGATTTTAGCGAAGTGTTATTTGATATTGACTTATCTGAAAATGCCTTTTTAATATTTTATGTAAATCCGGGTAAAAAATTTGATGGAAATATTAAAATAAGAAACCTCAAATTTCACGAATCAGTTGTTGAAAATACAGATAAAACAAATTTAAACCTTAATCTTTTCCCTTCTCCCGCAACAAGTTTTACAAATTTATCAATACCTGATGGATATTTCAGTGAAATCAGTGTTTATGATATTACCGGTAAGGAAGTGTTAAAAATTAACAAAACATTTTATTCCGGTGAAAATTATCGTTTGGATATCAGCAATATTCCAAATGGATATTATGTTGTAACTTTATCGGGAGATTCAAATAAATTATCATCAAGATTAATTAAAAATTAAAAATGAATTATACAATGAAAACATATCTTCCAATAAAGTTCACTTTGTTTCTAATTGTTGTTACCTTTTGTTTCCTGCCTGATATTGCCTTCGGGCAGGGGATAAAAGGAGAAAAGATAAATCTTACACCAAAAATGGTGATAAATGAATCAGGAATTGGGGATGCAACTTTGATAACAGATGAACAGGATATTGCCGGTGATCCGCTGTATGGCACGTATGGTAAACCCGAGAATTTTTGGAAAACAAGTTTCAGTGCAACTTATCCATTGAGCGCTTTTATCGATTTGGGGAATATTGGCGAAATAACAAACATTCTGATATTCGATACTTATGATGTAGGTGATTTGGTAGTAGAATATGGCGAACCGGGCAATTGGCAGTATTTATTTACTGATCAGTTAAAAAAGTATAAAAAATGGAAAATACATGATGTTGATATTAGCACAAGATATATCCGATTTAAAAAAATGAGTCCTAAATCAATATTTTCAGAAGTGGTAATTTATGGAAATGTTACGTCAGTTGCAATACCGAATATTACTTCCTTAACAGCAGGAAATCCAACTATTAACTCAATTGAATTAAACTGGTACGATCCCCCTTTGAATTTTACACAGGGAAACATATATGATTATGATTTGCGATACAGTACATCATTAATAAACGATCAGAATTTTGATAATGCAATTGTATATCCCACCGGTTTTAATCCTGATAATTCATCTACTTTAAAATCAGTTGTTGTAAAAAATCTCGAATCTGTAACTAAGTATTATTTTGCTATCAAGATAATTGGTGAAGAAAATACATCTGAACTATCTAACATTGCTTCAGAGGTAACGACAAATGGTCAACAACAAGCAGAACATAAGCTATTAGTAAATCCGGATATGGTTATCAATGAGTGTGGTGAAGGAGAAGCAGGGCGAATAGCAGATGAACAGGAAATTTCCGGTGATCCGGCAAACGGTCAGGGGGGGAATCCATTGACTGTTTGGAAACCAGGTTCAAACCAATCGCATTACCCTGCAAGTGTTTATATCGATTTGGGGCAGATTAATTTTATTACACGTATTTTTATCAGGGACATATATAATATTGGAGACTTGATTGCGGAGTATGGGATTCCGGGTGATTGGGTTTACCTGTTTACTGAACCTTTAAACAAATATAAAATATGGAAAGACTACGAGGTGAATTTGGGAACAAGGTACATTAGATTTACGAGGACCTCTAAGAAATCAAATTTTTCAGAAGTTGTAATTTATGGTTATGATGCAGCAGCTATTCCTACGGAGGAAAAGCTTGAATTGTATCCATCTATGGTAACAAACATTTCAGGTTATGGTGAACCCACTAATTTATTCGATGAGCAGGAAATTGCAGGCGATCCGGCCAACAGCCCGGGAGGTAATCCGGTTACAATGTGGACTACTCCTTTTAACCCATCAACACCATACCCTTTATATGCTTATGTTGATCTTGGCAAACCGTTCGATCTAACAAAAATATTTCTCAGGGATTATTACGATGTTGGAATATTCACAGTATCATACGGAATGCCCGGTGATTGGGAATATCTTTTTGAGGATAATATGTTAGGATACCTTTCATGGAATCAGCATGATGTAAATGTTAACACACGCTATCTGCGCTTTGGAAAAAATATTCCTAATGCCAATGTTGCTGAAATCGTTATTTATGGTATCGATAGCTTGATATTTGTGAATGATACAATTCCACCGGCACCAATTACAGACTTGGGTATCACTGAAATAACCGGCAATTCCGTAACTCTTAGCTGGCCCGCTCCCGGCGATGACGGTATCGAAGGCGTTGTTACGGAATATCTTTTAAGATATGGTTCATATCCGATAACTGATGAAAATTTTTATGAAATGCCACAATATTATCAAGTGCCGGTACCCGAACAGTCAGGTACTATTCAATATGTTACTGTTGATAATCTTATTTCAGGAACACCTTACTACTTTGCGATAAAATCAGTGGACGATTTCCAAAATATTTCGGAATTATCTAATGTGCCATTTTGCGAAACGGAAATAATCATTGGCGGCCCACCGCATAAAATCATTCTCCTGCCTGAAATGGTGTTGAATGAATACGGTCATGGTGATGCTACCATGCTTGTGGATGAGCAAATACTTTCCGGCGACCCTGAACAGAATCAGGGAGGAAATCCGTCAAACGAATGGATTGTCGGTTCAACGAGTTGGAAATATCCTTCGTATGCAATAATCGATCTTGGCTCACTTCATTATATAACAAATGTTTATCTCTATGATGCTTCTGATGAAGAAGCCGATTCT
Organism: uncultured bacterium; assembly: GCA_965369845.1. Classification (GTDB taxonomy): domain Bacteria; phylum Bacteroidota; class Bacteroidia; order Bacteroidales; family 4484-276; genus CBDUSJ01. The sequence goes on from CBDUSJ010000203.1 coordinate 3,300, forward strand.
GCCGGAATTATAAGCCTCTATTATGGTGAACCTTTCAATTGGGATATTCTCTTTGTCGATAGTCTTTTAAATTCGGAAGTTTGGAATCAACATGAGGTGAATGGTGAAACAAGATATTTACGTGTTCAAATCCATTCTCCTGAAACGAGGATGCCGGAGATATTAGTCTATGGTTCGCCACTTGCCTATCCTGATGACCCGCCTGAACCTGTGATGCACGAAACTGTTACAATCGACAGGATGATTGGAGCCAATATTTTTATTAATGATCCACTGGGTAAAATTGAAGCGTTAGGTTTTGCACGAGAGTATCATAACTGGATGTGGTGTGAAGGAAATACCTCACCAACATATCCCGGATATCCGGATAATGAAAATGAATTTGATGCATCAATATCTCTCGGGTGGAACTTTGATACATTTTATGAAAATCTTTTAGATTTAGAAGTTGAAGTTGCACCTGCTATTCAGTGTAATGTTCCTTGGCTTTTGAACCCTCAATACAATAATTTAGCCTATAAACCTATTACTGAAGGTGAAGACCCGGAGTCTCCGGCTTCTTATATGGAGCATGCGGACCATCTTTTTCAATATGCTGCCAGGTATGGTAATACTTATGTTAATGACTCTTTACTAAAACTTAAAGATAATCAACCGAGGTTTTCGGGAAGTGGATTGATTAAATATATTGAAAGTTGGAATGAGCAGGATAATTGGTGGAAGGGCAGGGATGCTTTTTTCACTCCGTATGAATATGCTGCAATGGCAAGCGCTGATTTTGACGGACATAAAAAGACTCTTGGTACAACAGTTGGAATTAAAAATGCAGATACCAGTCTAAAACTTGTAATGGGTGGACTTGCTGATCCTGATTTAAACTATGTAAGAGCCATGAAACTGTGGGGTGATTATTTCCGCAATGGAGATTTTCCTGCAGATGTAATTAATGTTCATCATTATTGTAACGATGCTGAAGGACAACCCAATGGAACAGTTGGAGTTAGCCCGGAGGATGATCATTTAAAACAAAGGATGCAGGAATTTGTTGATTACCGAAACAAATACTTACCCGGGAAGGAAGTCTGGATTACTGAATTTGGTTACGATACACATCCTGAATCGCCACAACGAGCGCCTGAAATTGCAACTTACGGCCAGGAAGAAGTACAAGCACAATGGCTTATCAGATCATACCTGGCATTAGCTGCAGCCTGTGTTGACAGGGCTGCAATGTATATGTTGCGTGATGTTGATCCAAACAACCCTACAAAATTCTGTACTTCCGGCCTCTGTTCTTCAAGAGATAGTAATTATGTTGCTAAAAAATCATGGTATTATATTTATACCATGAAAAACAGATTAAAAGGAATGCGTTTTGAACAAGAGATTGAATCGGGAAATCAGAATGTTTTAATATATAAATTCAAACACACTGATGAGAATGTCTCAGCCTATGCAGTATGGTGTCCGACAAGCAATGGCACAATAGTGGAAAATTATGAATTAACGCTTGACCAGTTTGAAGTTTACGCTAAGTTGATTGAACTCACAAATGGTGAAATTTATGGTGCCGAATCAGATCTAAATATTTCTGATGGAAAAGTTTCAATAGATGTTTCCGAACGTCCGGTATTTATAATTGTTACTGATGGAAATTATTCATTCCCTCTCATAAAACAAGAATATAAATTTATGCTTGATTCGGGTATGCTTGTAAATGAATGTGGAATGGGCGATCCAAACACTCTTGTAGATGAACAGGAACTTTCAGGAGATGTTGATAAATGTATAGGAGGAGAGCCTCTGACATATTGGCAACCAAGCACTTCATATTCTGATTATCCTTTAAGTGTTTATATTGACCTTGGACAAGAATACGAAATTTCAAAAATATATTTATGGGATAGGAATAAAACAGGAGATTTCACAATATCAACCGGAACTCCGGATAACTGGACAGAACTGTTTACCGATAAATTAAATAAATATTACAAGTGGTCAGGCCATGTTGTAAATATATCAACACGATATATAAGATTAACAGCCGAATCATATAATTCAAGAATTGGAGAAATAATTATATACGTTAGGGAATAAAAAAA
>CBDUSJ010000204.1:0-5376 GCA_965369845.1 uncultured bacterium
TTTTGAAGCCAAATGATCAGCCTTTGAAAACGAATCGCTTTCGGAATAGATTCTTATGATTGGTTCGGTGTTGGATTTTCTTAGGTGAACCCATTCATTTTCAAAATCTATTTTAACTCCGTCTATAGTGTCAACATGGTATTTTGAATATTTTTCAGAAATGGATTTCAGGATTTTATCCACGTTCATCTCTTTTGTCAGTTCTATCCTGTTCTTTGAAATAAAATAAACAGGATACAGGTCTTTAATAGTCGAGCATTTTTTCCCGGTTTTAGCCATGTATGATAAAAACAGCGCAATTCCCACAAGGGCATCGCGACCATAGTGAAATTCAGGGAATATCACACCACCGTTTCCTTCACCTCCAATTATCGCATCAACCTGTTTCATTTTTTCAACAACATTAACTTCGCCGACTGCAGCAGCATAATAATTAGCTCCGGCTTTTTCAGTAACATCTTTTAATGCCCTGGTGGATGAAAGATTTGATACCGTGTTTCCTTTTTTATTCTGAAGAATATAATCTGCAACTGCAACAAGGGTATAATCCTCGCCAAACATACTTCCGTCTTCCTGTATAATAGCTAATCTATCAACATCCGGATCGACAACAAAACCAACATCGGCTTGACTCTCTCTAACCAGTTCGGAAATTTCCCAGAGGTTTTCAGGCAGAGGTTCCGGATTATGAGGAAAATTCCCGCTCGGCTCGCAATACAATTGTTCGATTTTTTTTATACCCAGCGCTTTCAGAAGCATTGGAACGGCAATTCCTCCTGTCGAATTCACACAATCGACAGCAACACTAAAATCAGCATTTTCGATAGCTTTCTTATCAACTTCCGGAAGGTCAAGGATCATTTGAATATGTCGGCTAATATAATGATCGTCATTTTCGACACGTCCAAGCTCATCGACTTCTGCAAAAAGGAAATCCTGGCTTTCAGCAATTTTTAGAATTTCCCCTCCATCTGCTGCTGATAAAAATTCACCTTTAAAATTCAGCAGTTTCAAAGCATTCCATTGTTGTGGATTATGACTGGCAGTTAGAATAATTCCACCATCGGCGGCAGAATGTGTAACGGCAATTTCAACTGTCGGTGTTGTCGAAAGCCCTATGTCAAGCACATCGGCGCCCATACCGGTCAGCGCGCCGATTACCAGTTTGTTAACCATTTCACCTGAGATTCTGGCATCACGTCCAACAACAATTTTAATCTTTTCCTTGCCTGACGACACTTTGATAAATTGGGTATATGCCGAAGTGAATTTAACAATATCTATCGGACTTAGGCCTTCTCCTGCTTTTCCGCCTATCGTTCCTCTTATTCCTGAAATTGATTTTATAAGTGGCATAATAAATTTTTTCCGCAAAGGTAATTTTCTTTTCATTTTTACAAAAAAGTGTAGCCGATAAATAATTTGATTAATTTTGCCGGTGTAATTGATATTACGATATGATGGAAAATTTTGCTTCTTTCGGTGAAAGTAATAATATTAGCGATTTAGTTTGGCGTTTTGATGAGATGATATGCTCCGAAAAACTGTATTTTTTTGATGTAGATGAGTTTGAGGACATAATTGATTATTATCTTGAAAAGAACAATTCGAAAAGAGCGGGGGTGGCAATCGACCATGCATTACGTCAGCATCCGTCTGCTACATCATTTATGCTAAAAAAGGCGCGGTACTTTGCCACGGTCAAAAAGTCAGTCAAGGCGCTTGAAATACTTGCCACACTTGAAAGTGTCGAACCGAATAATCCTGAAATATACCTGCTTAAGGGAGAAGTGTTAAGTATGTTGAAAAAGTATAAAGCGGCAATTGAGGAATACCATAAGGCTGTTGATGTATCGGATGAAAAGGATGAAATTTTTACACGTATCGCATTCGAATATGAAGATTTAGAAGATTACGATAATGCAATTAAATATCTGAAAAAAGCTCTGGAATTCAATCCGAAGAATACTGATGTGATCTATGAAATTTCTTTTTGTTTTGAAATTTCGGGCAGGGAAGAAGAGTGCATAGAATTTTTTGATGCTTACCTTAATAAAAATCCTTATTCAGAGGTCGCGTGGTTTAACCTTGGAATAGCTTACTCAAATCTTGGCTTATTCGAAAAGGCCATTGATGCTTACGATTTTGCCATTGCAATATTTCCTGAATTTGCTTCCGCCTGTTTTAACAAGGCAAATGCGCTTGCAAACATAAAACGGTACAAGGAAGCAATAAAAATGTACAACGAAACTTTAGAACATGAAGCGCCTGATGTTCTGACATATTATTATATTGGAGAATGTTACGAAAAACTGAATGATTATTATAACGCTTATAACTATTATGAGACAGCAACACAGGCTGATCCTAACTTTGCCGATGCCTGGCTTGGTATGGGAATGATCAGTGATAAACTTGGGAGAAAAAATATAGCGATAAGATTTATGAACAAGGCTATTGAGGTAGATCCTGACGACCCGGATAACTGGTTGTGTTATGCTGATTTATTATTCAGGCACGAACTTTTTGACTTGGCAGAGAAAGCATACGGAAAAGTAGCTGTTTTAGATCCTTTTAATCCTGACATTTGGCTCGATTACTCCAATTTTTTCGCAGAAAGAAATGACCTTAAAAAAGCAATTGAAATAATTATTGAGGGTGTCGAAGTTCAACCCCAAAATCATGAATTGTATTTCAGGCTTGCTGCATACCTTGCCATGAAAGGAAGAAGAAAAGAAGCTTATGAGAATTTTGAAATTGGCCTTCAGATAAATTTTAAGGAATATCACCAATTATTTGAATATTATCCTGAGCTTGAGAAAGATGATAATTTTTTTGACATTATTGAAATGTACAGGGAAAAGGAAGATTAAGATTTTTTTGATGGTTGGTTGATTTAATGGCTACATGGTTAAATTGTTAAATTGTTAGATGGCTAGATGGTTAAATTGTTAAATTGTTAGATGGCTAAATGTCGGAGTGAAGCGGATATACCGATAGCGAAACATGAGTGTATCGGGAGTTAAATTGTTAAAGAGCTTTTTAAATTTATAACAAATAACTTAAAATTTCAATAAAATGAATTTTCAATTACCATATTTACCGGAACGTCCTGATAAACCCAGAAAAATAGGCATTGCCATGGTTATGGATAAAGGATTAAGTATCAGAGAAAGCGAAAACCTTGTTTCTGCCTGCGGCGATTTGATTGATTTTATGAAGCTGGGTTTTGGCACTTCGTACATCACAAATAATCTAGCAGAAAAGATTAAACTTTATAAAGACGCCGGCATGAAGGTTTACTTTGGCGGAACCTTGTTCGAGGCTTTTGCAGTAAGAAATATGTTTGATGATTACCTCGATGTTTTAGAAAAATTTGACCTTAATGCCGTTGAAGTGTCTGATGGTTCAATGATTATGGCTCATGAAAAGAAACTTGAATTCATAAGCACGCTGGCAAAATCATATACGGTTTTATCGGAGGTCGGGTCGAAGGATGCAGATGTGAAGATCACTCATCAGAAATGGGTTTCGATGATGGCTTCCGAGCTTGAGGCCGGGTCGTTTAAAGTTATTGCCGAAGCCCGCGAAAGTGGAACTGTCGGCATTTTCAACTCTGATGGAACGGCAAATGTCGCGTTGATTGAAACAATTTCAAAGACAGTTCCCCTCGATAATATCATCTGGGAGGCCCCGTTGAAATCACAACAGGCCTGGTTTATTAAACATTTCGGCCCTAACGTTAACCTTGGAAATATTGCCCCGAACGAGGTGATCCCGTTAGAAACATTGCGGCTTGGGCTCCGTGGCGATACATTTAATGAATTCCTTCCTGAAGAACTTAAATAATTTTTATGAAAAGATATTTTATTCTTGCTCTTAAAGGCATGGGCATGGGTGCGGCAGATGTTATTCCCGGAGTAAGTGGAGGAACAATTGCGTTTATCACAGGTATTTATGAAGAGCTTATCAATTCGATAAAATCAATAAATTTTAAAGCGATAAAGGTACTTTTCAAAGAAGGTCCTCTTGTTTTCTGGAAAACAATAAACGGTAACTTCCTTGTATCAATCATCATCGGCATAGGGATCAGTGTGTTTTCACTTGCAAAACTACTCAAATATATACTCGAAAATTATCCCGAGCTGATATGGTCATTTTTCTTCGGGTTGATAGTAGCTTCTGCAATTTATGTTGCAAAGCATATCAGGCATTGGAACATCACCACAGTTGTTTCTTTAATTGCCGGAATAGCCGTGGCGTATTATATCACGGTGATAACTCCGGCAGAAACGCCTACCGACTGGTGGTTTGTTTTCCTTTCGGGAGCTATTGCTATATGCGCTATGATCCTTCCCGGTATTTCAGGGAGTTTTATTTTGCTGCTTCTTGGAAAATACAGTTATATTATCGGCGCTATCAGTGATTTGAAAATCGGTATCATGGGAATATTTTTGGCGGGAGCAGCAGTTGGAATTGTCGGATTTTCCAACGTTCTTTCCTGGTTGTTAAAAAAGTACCATAGCCAAACAATAGCCATACTTGCCGGTTTTATGGTCGGCTCTCTTAATAAAGTCTGGCCATGGAAAAATACTCTTGAGACTTTTATAAATAGCCATGGGATAGAAAAACCGCTTATTCAGGAAAATGTTCTTCCGGGAAATTATAGCGCCGAACCGTATCTGTTAGCTGCAATTTTACTTGCCGTGATAGGTTTTATTTTAATTTTTGTTGTTGAAAAATTTGCCGGCGATAAAGAACCTTTATGAGATTATTCGGCTTAATCGGGTATCCTTTATCACATTCCTTTTCTGAAAAATATTTCAATGAAAAATTTAAGAAGGAAGGTATCCCCGATTGCAGCTATAAACTTTTTCCTTTATCAGAAATAAAATTATTTCCGGCTCTGACAGAAAAATACACTGCTCTTTTGGGAGTAAATGTTACCATTCCTTATAAAGAAAGTATTATCCCGTTTTTACAAAGTCTTGATGAAGTGGCTTCGGAAACAGGCGCTGTTAATACTGTAAAAATAATTAGGAGCGACAAACAGGTAACTCTGACCGGTTTTAATACCGATGTGTTTGGTTTTGAGGAATCGCTCATGGGAATAAAAAATATAAAAAAAGCAATTATTTTAGGAACCGGCGGCGCCTCGAAGGCTGTGGCTTATGTGTTGAAAAAAATGAAAGTTTCTGTTTTATTTGTGTCGAGAAACCCGGCGGGCCGGGAAACGATAGGATACGGGGACCTTAGCAGGGAGCTTATTCTCGAACATAATTTTATTATAAACGCCACGCCGCTTGGAATGTATCCGGATGTTGAAAAATGTCCGCCAATTCCTTATGAATTTATTGGCAAGGAACATTTTCTTTA
>CBDUSJ010000205.1:0-5373 GCA_965369845.1 uncultured bacterium
CTTTCGCAGCAGCGTTCCTTATCAGCAGAGGATTATAATTTTCGATTTCCTGATTGATAGGAAATATCAATGACACCAAGTAGTAACGAATTTAGATTTAAGAATTTAGATTTAAGAATGAATAAGTAAAGCAAGCCCTTAATAATTTTATTATTTGGATATTATTTCTTTATTTGTTATTTATTATTATTTATTCGATATTAAAAAAGTGTCATATTGATTCTCGTTAAAACCCTATAACAGATTGATAATTATTTTTATTATCAGGAAGTTTGAATTTCCGGGAAATATATTATCAGATATTACAATAATTTTTTGAAAGCTTTTCCCAGACATTCTACAATATCGCCTGCTTTCATTGCTTCATAACCATATTTTTTTGCGGCGATATCTCCGGCTGATCCGTGAAGATATACCGCAAGCGCCGAAGCATTGAAAGAAGAATAATTCTGTGCCTTTAAGCCGAGAAGAATGCCGGTAAGAACATCCCCGCTTCCGCCTGTAGCCATTCCCGGATTGCCTGTCGGGTTGAAAAAACATTGTCCTCTCGGTGTTGTGATACAAGTGAAGGCACCTTTTAAAATTACATATACCTGGTTTTTGATCGAAAATTCTCGTTGCAATTTATTTCTTTCGAAATTATCGGAAGATTTGCCGGCAATACGTTCAAATTCTTTCGGATGAGGTGTCAAGATACTTCCTTTCGGAATAAACGGGATCCATGTTTTATTTTCACCTAAAATGTTTATTGCGTCAGCATCAAAAATTATTGGTATTGAAGAATTCTGGATTAATAATTTTAGGGCATTTTGAGTAGATTTATTTTTACCAAGACCCGGCCCAACTGCAATGGCATTATAAAACGACAGGTCGGGTGTTTTTGAAAATACCTCCTCTGAGTCATCAATACTTAACATATTTTCAGGAACCGCAGTTTGCATGATTTGATAACCTACTTTTGGAATATGAGTTGTCAGCAGTCCCGAACCGGATCTGATACATGCTTGTGCAGCAAGAACAGCGGCGCCCATTTTTCCATAACTTCCGGAAATCAGAAGGGCGTGGCCAAAATTACCTTTGTGGGCAAATTTGTTTCTTCTTTTCAGAAGTAAAGAACAATCATCTTTTTCGATAAGGAAGTTTTTTACATCGACAGTATCGATAAATTCTTTCATCAGACCTATCGGTAAGATGTGCCACTCCCCAACATATTTGTCGTTTTCCGCAAAGAAGAATGCATATTTGGGCAACTGGAACGAAAGAGTATAATCCGCTTCGATTATCATTCCGCCCGAAGCTGTTGAGTTTTTATCGCTGAAAAGCCCAGAAGGAGTATCGATAGCAATGGTCATTGCTCCGCTCGTATTTATACGGCGAATCACATTTGCAATAAATCCCTTTACAGGCCTCGACAAGCCCGACCCGAAGATAGCATCCAAAACCAGATCGTCAGTATTTAATTCCGGTAAAGGAACGTTTTCGGTTATTTCTGCGACAGGAACAGACCCTATGTCCTGTAATCGTTTCAGGTTAATGGAAAAATCTTCTGTAAATTTGTTGGTGAATTTTACAATAAAAACCTCAACCTCATAATGTTTTTCGGCAAGCAGCCGTGCAACCACAAGCCCATCGCCTCCATTATTTCCCGGTCCGCAGAATATCTTAACTTTCTGATTTTTATCGGTTCTTTTTTTTATCCACTTGAAACATTGTGTGGCTGCTCTTTCCATCAGGTCTATCGATGGAATCGGTTCTTTTTTTATCGTATAAGCATCAGCTTCACGAATTTTTTCGACGGGAAGAATTTTTATCATAACTTGAGAGTTCTTAAATAATGCTTACAGATGTTTTATAATTGCCTGATTTTATTAAATATAAATAAATTATATCTGTGAAAATCTGTGAAATCTGTGGCTTGATGAAAATACAAAAGATACCGCCACAGATTACACTAATTAACACAGATTTATTTTTCAGTGTAAATCCCCCGAGTTTTCGGTGCAGGCTGTGTTTACCCTGTGGAATAATTAATGATTTAGACGTAATAAAAATAATAACTACTATTCCACAGGGTAAATCCGTGTTCTATCCTTTAAAAAATGTTCAAATATTATGTAGTGTTTATTATTAGTTTTAAGAAGTCTAATCTTATAAAACTTTGTTTTTTTGCAAACTTTTTTTTAAGTCCGAAGTCGGGAAATTCTACTCCCGACTTCCAGCTTCTGACTTCATACTTGCCATTTATGGCGTTATGTATTTGGTTAATTATTTTAATCAATCAACCCGCCATTCGAGAATGCCGCCGGAAAAGTCAGGTTTTAGTTGAACTTCAATACGCAGCGATTTGGTTTTTATCTTATCAAACGTAACTTTATTGTATTTATCCTTTTCCAATCCGTAACCGTTGACGTTTGAAACTTTTTTCCATTTACCGCCTGTTTTGTAAAATAATTTCCATGATGCCGGGATATTACAGCCTCCACCGCCATTTTTTGTATCATCAAACCAATAAACTTCTGCCGATTGGAACTTGTGTGGTTTTTCAAAATCATACTGCACCCATTCCGTTGTTCCCTTGTGATTCCACCATGTAAAACGGGGTATCGTCTGGTCATTGGAATTACTTGGTTCAATACCATCATTCAATGCTTTTTCGGTATCGCGCCGATAAGTGTGAGATGCGCTTGCTTTGGCAGAAGAAGCAAAAGTCGGAGTGCTTAACGGTTTTACAATTTTTTCTTCATAAGGCAGCCATACGATCATCTCACCCTGGCCACGGTGCGCCCATGCATAATAAGGGATAGCCATAAAATCCTGTTCTTTTTCCTCGACAGATTTGCCATCTTCAGATTTATAAAGCCCAAATGCTTTGCCTGTTATCACGGTTACGCCATTCAACAAATCGTCCCGGCGTTCAGTGGTAAAAGTGGTGTTTTCCGGCAGAAACAGGTTAAGCACGTGTCCGTCATTATCTTTCCATTCTGCGCAATAAACGATGGGGCCACGCTCTAAAGAAAACCTACCGGCATCGTCTTTAACTTTTTCATTAGCCAGTACTTTCCTGATTGGCATAGGGATATTCAACTCAATAACATCGCCTTTTTGCCAGACGCGCTCAATCCGGGCGTAGCCTTTATCCGGAACAATGTCTGTTTCTTCGCCATTTACCTTTAGAGTAACTTTTTCTTCGCTTGTATTCAAAAACCGGTACAGATCGCTTGGCACGGGCTGTCCCTGCGACCAACCCGGAATACGTACGTAAACAGCAAATTTTTCTGATTTTTCAGGATCAACCGAAATTTTTACTTTGCCATCCCATGGGTATTGGGTATCCTGCTTCAAATTCACGGTGTTATTTTTTATTTCAATAGAGGTGTTGCCGCTTATGAAAAGATTAACATAAATAATCCCGTTTTTTTGAGCGTAAACATAACCGGGAAGTGAAGGTAAAAACCGGACAACATTCGTTGGGCAACAAGAGCAGTCGAACCAGGGACTGCGTTTATGGTTGCCGAAAGATTTAAGCGGGTTGGGATAAAAAAATTCATTACCGTCAAATGAGACACCGGAAAGAAAACCATTATAAAGCGTTCGTTCCAGAACATCGATATACTTTGCGTTGCCATGAAGCAGAAACAGACGGTAGTTCCACATCATGTTGGCAATTGCGGCGCAGGTTTCATTATATGCCGATGCGTTGGGCAATTCATAATTATCACCAAAAGCTTCCCCCCTGTGCCGTGCGCCGATACCGCCGGTGATGTACAGCTTTTTTGAAACAACGTTATCCCAAATTTTATCGATTGCTTTTACATACTCGGGATCATCGGTCAGCGCAGCTATATCCGCCATGCCCGAATACATGTAACCGGCGCGTACTGCATGTCCTACTGCTTCGTCCTGCTCTAAAACGGGTTTATGATCTTGGGTATATTCGGCATTGCCGTAAGCGGTATAAAGATCGCGGCCGTGAGCATAACCGCGTTCATCAAGAAAGAATTTAGCCAGATCCAAATATTTTTTATCTCCTGTTACACGGTAAAGTTTTGCCAATCCAATCTCAATTTCCTGATGACCCGGTACGTCGTGTCGTTTGCCGGGGCCAAATATGCTGTTGATGAGGTTGGCGTTTTTTATTGCCACATCCAACAACGAACGCTTGCCGGTAGCCTGATAATAAGCTACTGCTGCTTCGTACATGTGCCCCACGTTATAGAGTTCATGGCAGCTTAACAGGTACGACCAGCGAGTATCTCCTGCATTTGGCGCCGGGTTATCGGGATCAATTGTCCTGGCAGTATATAAGTAACCATCATCCTCCTGCGCTGCGGCAATCTTGGCGATCAGGTCGTCGAGATATTTTTCCAGTTCAGGATCGGGATGAATACTTAATGAATATGAAGCGCCTTCGATTACTTTAAAAACATCCGAATCATTGTAACGAATACCTATGAATTCTCCTTCCATCAGTCCGCCGGCTTTGGCAAAATTATCGATGCGGCCGGTTTCCTCACATTTTTTAAAATCATAAGGTATCGTTACTTTACGGTTCGTCTCTAACCGCGGCGACCAAAACCGGTCAGTAAAGATAACATCGGTAAACTGCACCGGCTGAATAGGATAATCTTTTCGCGTCTTTGTTCCGCATGAAACAAATAATAACATAATCAGGATAATTTGAACTACTTTTTTCATAATGCTTTTTTGTTTTAATAATTTATAATACATAATACTTAACGCAACACAAGGCTGCAAATAAAAAATATTGTTGTGAGTTGCACATTAACATTCTCATTTATATTAATTCAATAAGTTTTTCTGTTACTTTTTTATGATGGGATGAACCGGCCTGTTTTGAACGTAAAATAATGTTAGTATCTAATAGTATCATCTTCCATCGTTTTCGTAGATTTTTTCACGTATTAATAATTTATCCGGTAAATTGGCAGGACTTTTTATTGTTCCAAAAGATGCTTTTAGCCGGGCTATTTTTTGATCATTTTTGTCTTTAGATTGAGCTTTGTCATTAATCAGGATAATAACTTCAACTATCTGCTGATTTTTAAAAGGCAGGTCATGAAGTACTATCTTTCCCTGTTTATCTATTTGGGTTTGAATTTTATATGCAAGCATAATCTTCTTTTTATAATTTTTACAAATTTATATGTTTTCTGTGGAACTCAGACATACAAAAGGTTAAAATTTTTTTCCATAATGGCTACAGCAGCCTTTTTAATCAGCCACACAATACACTTCTGTTGTATCCATTGCTGCAATGCACCGCTTGCACTTATCACAATCCGATTATACTATTATTTGGCATTGTTAAATTGATATAGTTTTATATTTTTGCACGATAAAATTTAAAAATAT
>CBDUSJ010000206.1:0-5373 GCA_965369845.1 uncultured bacterium
GAGATTTGTTTGTTGATCCCGCAGGAGCGGGAGAAAAAGTAAAGGAATTTGATTTTGGAGAAAAGAAATTGAAAGTCCATTTAAGACTTGCAACAGAAGATACAGCAGTATTTGGCGACAAGGATTTCTATAAAAAATATTGGATAGAACCTGATGAATTTGATATTACAATTGATGATTGACGATTGACGATTGACTATTGACGATTGATGATTGATGATTGACGATTGATGATTGACGATTGACGATTGATGATTGACGATTGACGATTGATGATTGACTATTGACGATTGACGATTGATGATTGACGATTGACGATTCCCAATTTCTAAACTTGTCCGTCCATACGGATTCCTTTCAGTCATATGGATTTCTAATTTATCATTTCTTAACATGTAACCCACATTCCTTATGTTCGGGCATTTCCCACCACCACCTGCCTGCCCTGACATCCTCGCCCTTTTTTACAGTACGGGTACACGGGGCACAACCAATACTCAAATATCCCAAATCGTGAAGTTTATTGTAAGGAATATTTTTCTCACGGATATAATTCCATACCTCATTTTCTGTCCAGTTTATCAATGGATTTAGTTTAATAAGTTTGTAATTTTCATCCCACTTAGCAACATTAAGGTTATCCCTTGTAACCGACTGTTCCCTTCTCAGTCCTGTAATCCAGATGTCAACTCCTTTTAAAGCCCGCGTCAGAGGCCCGATTTTTCTCACTTTGCAACATAACTTCCTGTTTTCGATACTTTCGTAAAACAGGTTTACACCTTTTTTATTGACCATATCCTCAACTTCCTGTCTATCCGGGAAATATACAGAAATATTAATGCCATATCTTGCATTTGTTTTTTCAATCAGTTCATAAGTCTCCCCGAACAAACGCCCCGTATCAAGTGTGAAAATTTTTGTTTTTTTATCTATCCGGACAATCATTTCCGTCAGAACCTGATCTTCGGCTCCAAGGCTTGAGGAGAAAACAATTTTTTCCTTATATCTTTCAATAAAATATTCTAAGATGGTATAAGCATCTGCATCCTGAAATTTTTTATTTATTTCGTTTATTTTTTTCTGCTCTGAAAAACTCATATAAAATCAATTTTAAAATTAATATTCAAAGGTAAAAATTTATTTATCCCGAAAGCTGATGATTAAGAAATTTTATATATTCGTTAATTATTTTATTATAATTACCTAAAATGCAGACCGAATAGAAATGTGTGTGTTTTTTTTATTACAGTACGTTAATATAATTCCGTATTATGTTAAAAATAACAATTTAAAGAAATAAACGAATAACACAAGTTGAACTTTAATGAAAAAAACGAAAACATGAAAAATTTTACTGTAACTAACATTGGCAAGTTTGAAGAATTAGATAAATATGTTTTTGAACATCCTTCTGTTCCTTCTACACCTGGAAAAATATTTCTGAAAGAAACCCTAAAACTTACAGGGATGGAAGCATCGGTAAATAAATTATCACCCGGTGAAAGAATACCCTTCTATCATAAGCATAAAGAAAATGAGGAACTTTACATTTTTATTAAAGGTAAAGGTCAATTTCAGGTTGATGGTGAGATTATTGAAATACGGGAAGGAACAGCAATAAGGGTTTCTCCTCAAGGAGTTAGAGCGTGGCGCAATAATTCTTCCGAAGATCTGTTTTTTATTGTAATTCAAGCTAAAGCAGGTAGTTTATCCGCAGAAAATATTTCAGATGGAATAGGCGTCGAAGAAAATGTTGAATGGCCTGATGCGGATAAATAAAAATGTTTATGTTAATTTTCTTTAAAACAAATCACCAATTATTATAATCATTACTTTTGCAAACTGAATTTTTTCAGAATATTCATTTCCAACAAATTAGTTTAAAAGCAGTTACGATGGGTTATATTAAATTTGACAAAAAACAATTAGTTAACCTCGAATATTCACTAAGTAAGGAACTTTTGAGAACCAACAGAGCCGGAGCTTTCGGAAGCACTACAATAATAAACTGTAATACAAGAAAATATCATGGTTTGCTAATTGTTCCCCAACCGCAGTTCGGTAATTCTCCCCATGTTTTGCTCTCTACTTTTGATGAAACGGTTATTCAGCGAGAAGCGGAATTTAACCTTGGAATCCACAAATATGAAAACAATAATTATTCACCGAAAGGGCACAAATATATCAGGGATTTTGAATTGGACCCGCATCCTAAGATCACCTATCGCGTTGGCGGTGTGGTTCTTGAAAAAGAACTCCTTTTTTCCTCAAATGAAAATCGTGTTTTATTCAAATACACACTAATCGAAGCGCACTCACCTACCATTTTAAGGTTCCGGCCGTTTCTGGCCTACCGAAATATTCATGCACTTTCGAAAGCAAATATCGATGCCAATAAAAAATTCGAGCAAATTAATCACGGCATTAGATTGTGTATGTACGATGGTTATTCAAGCCTGTTTATCCAGTTTTCCAAAGAAGCCGAATATACCCATGTTCCCGACTGGTATTTTAATATTGAATACTCAAATGAAAAAGACCGCGGTTATGATTACTTTGAAGACCTTTATGTTCCTGGCTTTTTCGATTTGCCGGTTAAGAAGGGTGAAAGCATTTTTTGTTCTATCGGAACCACCGAAACAAATCCGCAATCGATAAAACGAAAATTTTCAAACGAAATTAAAAAACGAATTATAAGAGATAGTTTTGAAAACTGCCTTATAAACGCAGCCGGGCAATTTATTGTAAAAAAGAATAGCAAAACCGAAATAATCGCAGGCTATCCGTGGTTTGGAAAAATCGGGCGCGATACTTTTATTTCTTTACCCGGACTAACACTAAGCCGTAATGATCTTAAAACATTCAGGTCTGTTATCGACTCGATGATTTCAGAGATGAACGGCCCGTTCTTTCCCAATGTTGTTCTGGCTGAAAACGTTGAGTATAATTCGGTTGACACAGGATTGTGGTTTTTCTGGGCTTTACAAAAATATGCTGAACTGACAGGAGATTATGTCAAGATATGGAGAAAGTACGGGAAAGTTTTAAAACTAATTCTCGATGCTTATTCAGAAGGCACGTGGTTTAATATCGGGATGCACGACAACGGTTTGCTTTATGCCGGTGAAGCGGGAAATGCCCTTACCTGGATGAATGCTTTTGTCAACGGAAAACCTGTAACCCCCAGAATTGGATTTCCCGTAGAGGTAAATGCTCTTTGGTACAATGCTGTTGTTTTTTGTCTTGAACTCGCAGAAAAAGCCAACGACAAAATCTTTACGGAAAAATGGAAAGATCTGCCGGATAAGATCAAAAAATCTTTTACAAACACGTTTTGGGATGATGAAAAATTATACCTCGCAGATTATGTTAATGGAAATTTTAAAGACCGGTCGGTAAGGCCCAATATGATTTTTGCCGTATCGTTACCTTATTCACCGCTTACAATACTTCAGCAAAAGAAAGTTCTTGATGTTGTCAAAAGTGAGCTTCTTACACCGAGAGGACTCCGAACATTGTCGCCAAAAAATGAAAAATATAAAGGTATTTACAAAGGCGATCAGGCTCAGAGGGACGAGGCATATCACCAGGGAACTGTTTTTCCGTGGCTGCTCGGGCATTTTGCGGAATCGTATCTTAAACTTCACGGAAAGGGCGGATTGCAGTTTGTTAAAAATTTATATTCACAATTCGAACCGGAAATGCAGGAGTATTGCCTTGGCTCGGTTCCCGAACTTTATGATGGCGACCCGCCGCATTTTCCCGGAGGAGCCATTTCACAAGCAGCGAGTGTTGCTGAATTGCTAAGGATAAAACGGATGATACTTACGATGGAAAATAAAAAATAAACTTTCCACTTAGAAGAAAAAAAATATTTAAAACAATTAATTTCAGTAAAATTTAAAAATGAAGGTTTTGATGTTCGGCTGGGAATTCCCACCACACATAACAGGAGGTTTAGGAACGGCATGTTACGGGCTTACCAAAGGCCTGACGCACCAAAATGTGGAAATTATTTTTGTTGTTCCAAAAGCCTATGGCGATGAAGACCAATCGGTGGTACGGCTTGTAAATGCCAGCGATGTAACGGTTGATACATCGGACAAGGATTTTCAGGAATTCTGGAAAAAAATAACCTACATGGAAATAGGCTCAAACCTTATTCCTTATGTAGGCCCTGAAGTATTTAAAAAGATTGCCGAAGAAAACAAACTTGAATCGGCCGAAGTAGATGAAAAGGTTTTCAGTACAAAATTTCAATTTACCGGAAAATACGGCAAAGACCTGATGGCCGAGGTGGCAAGATATGCGCTTATCGGAGCAGGCGTTGCCGCAAAATCGGAGTTTGATGTTATTCATGCGCACGACTGGCTGACTTACCCTGCAGGAATTGCAGCCAAGAAAGTTACAGGCAAACCTCTTGTTGTTCACATGCACGCTACCGAATTTGACAGAAGTGGACAAAATATAAATCAGAATGTTTTTGATATTGAAAGAAAAGGCATGGAAGAAGCCGACAGGGTGATAACTGTGAGTAATTTTACAAGGAAAATTGTTGTTGAGAAATACGGAATAAATCCTGAAAAAATACGGACAGTTCACAATGCTGTTGAACCCGGCGCAAAAGAGTTAAGCCCGATAAAGAAAAATGTTAAGGAAAAAGTGGTTACTTTTCTTGGCAGACTGACTTTTCAGAAAGGGCCGGAATATTTTATAGAAGCCGCAAACCTTATTCTGCAAAGGGATAATAATGTCAGGTTTGTAATGGCAGGCTCGGGAGATATGATGAATAAAATGATAAAACACGTTGCCGAGTTAAAAATCGCGACAAAATTTCATTTTACCGGTTTTCTGAAAGGCGCCGATGTAGATAAAATGTTCGCTCTTAGCGACGTATTTGTTATGCCATCGGTTTCCGAACCTTTTGGAATTGTGCCTCTTGAGGCTATGCGCTCGAATGTTCCAGTTGTAATTTCCAAACAGTCAGGCGTATCTGAAATTCTGAAACATGCTCTCAAAGTTGATTTCTGGGACATCAACAGCCTTGCTGACTCTATCTGGGGTTTATTGCATTATAATTCACTTTATAAAATGTTTATGAAATATGGCAAAACCGAAGTGGACAACCTTAAATGGGACAATGCTGCATATAAAGTTTTACAGGTTTATAATTCACTTTTTAACTAATCGGTACTACTACAAATTTAGTGGAACCCCGAAACTTCGGGGCGAAAATGATTGAATGCTAAAATGCTAAAATAAAAATAATTTGTAAAATAAAAAAACCTAATATTGTAATATTCAAGCTATTTATTATCAAATATTTAATTGTCATGAAATATTTAAGCATTTAAGCATTGCAGCATTTTATCA
>CBDUSJ010000207.1:0-5372 GCA_965369845.1 uncultured bacterium
GGCTGATTATTTTCTTGAATTATTAAAATCATTGATCAATCCGAGAGTTAACCAGTTTGCAATTGCCTGGCGGTTATCCATAATTATCAATCTTTGCTGGTCTCTGTCGTGATTGATATTTCCAAGTTCAATGAAGGCTGAAACAGGATTAGTGTTTCGAAGGATATACAAACTCCTGTCGCTAACACTTCCGTGATATCCCCTACCCGGTTGATGTTCCTGATATTTTTTCTTAATTGTTTTCAGAAGTGTATTACACAATCTTTTGCCTGACGAACTTTTGGAATGGTGATAAAAGAAAATATCTACATTCTGCCCCTGATACCGTGAATCAACATGCAGAACGATCATCCTCTGGTACTGTCCTTTATACTTTTTTGAAAGTTTATTGACCTCGTTTGTCCTTTGTTTTAATCTTTTTGTTTGGTTTATAGGAATTTTACGGTTTCCCCAGCAAACCTCATCCTTATCACATTTCAGGTAAGACTCGTCCCTGATACCGTCGTTCGGATCACGGGTGATAAGGTAAACAGTTGCATTATGTTCGAGAAGTTTTCGGGCAAGCCGCAGAGCAACATCATAAGCATATTCATCCTCGCAAAGCCGGTGTCCGTTACGTTTTCCAACAGCCCCCGGATCGGGGCCGCCATGTCCTCCTACAATATAAAATACAGCGCCTTGCAGTTTTGTGTCTTTAAACTGAACTTCCTCGTAATCCTTGCCGAAAATCGGGAATACGCCTGTGTCATTTGACTTTTCAACTGACACTGATATTTTTACAGGCAAAAGATAGTACCTGCCTTTTATTAAATTCAGGTTCTTATCTAATTTATCCTTGTTCAATCCAATAAATTTATCGAAATATATTTTAGGGTCAAGATTATTTTTTCTCAGCAAGGAATAGACTCCGTCTCCCTTTTGAGCCTTTACTTTTTTATATTCCGATGTCTGGGCAATTGCTCCTGAAAAAATAATCAAGAGTAAAATCAGTAAAAATGTTTTCCGGCTATTAAAATATTGCATCCTAAAACTTATTTTCAGAGACAAAAATAATCACCCTTTTTTACTTTTCAGCTTTTTTAAAATAAATTATCATATTTCTGTCAGGCATAAAATTTTTCCTGTGCCAGCAATATGTTGTTGAATTATTTTTATTTATCACAGTATCAGGAGAATATGAAATTGTGTCTATTAGAATATTTTCAGGGAAGCTGAGATAATAATTAGCTTCATCTAAAGGCTTTTTCCATTTTTGGGTTGTGGTGAGGATATACTCGGCTTTATTTTTTAACAATTCATGAGTGTAAACAATCCGGTAGATCACCGTATCCCAAGACAATATTTTCACCTTAAAAAGAGCGCCTTTATTGCTTTGAGTAGCAATCTGGTTTAATGTATCATCCTTTATTGAAATTTTTAGCATCCTGATTTTTCCGTAATCATGGTCATCAGGAAAGGGATAAAAAAGCATCTGCTTTATTTCGTCCGGGGTGTTGTTTTTAAAATAATACAAGCCATCAACTTCAAAAATATCTTCTTCAAGCCTGAAATTCAAATCTTCCCTGAAAAAATCAATTTTTTGTGGAAAAAGCCATAATGAAGAAAATAGTAAAATGAAAATAATTAAAATAATTTTCATCTTGAAATGATCATTTTTGTAGAAGCCGCCTTTTTCCCGTCAATTACCAGGTTGTAATAATACTGCCCCACAGGAAATTCATTATTATTTTTCCAAATTAGTTTATATTCTTCCTGGTTGCTTTGTCCGGGATAAAAATTTATTTCTTCTAAGTGGCGGCCTAAAATATCTTTTATCTCAATTTTACCATTTTTGAAAGTACTGTTTTTTGGAATTGAGAATTCAAATGTGGTGGAATATCCAAACGGATTTGGATAATTACTCAGCATAAAATATTCTGAATTTTTTGGAACCGGAATACCGGTTGAAAGATCAATTGTTAAATCCATTTCGAGTATTGATCCGGGTTCAATGGCGATAACCTCATCAAGATAATATTCCATACCATCGGCTATTACTGAGGTTATATGATAATACCGGCAAAAAAGATGTTCGTGTATAAAAAACCCAAATTCGTTTGTCATCAGTGGTTCAAACTCTAACTGGCCTGTGTTCAAATAATTATCCGGCAAATATTTAATTTCGGCATTAGAAACAGAATTCCCATTTTCATCATACAAAAAGCCTTTATACGTTCCACGGGCATACACATAAAACCAGTCATGTTCACCAATTGTAGGGTTATCATCCTTTACTAACCACCAATCATTATAATCAGGCGGAGGTAAAGGTACCATTACAATTTTCAACGACTGATTTTCATAAGGGCCGCCTACTTCAGAATAAGGATAACTTCCCCAATAGAGTTCAGTAAAAATAAAAAAATCATCAGTCTGTGTATCATAATAATAACAAAATATACAATCTTCTATTTTATCAAGATCTATCGGGAAAATCAATGCATCTTTTGTTACAATTGTAACTTCATTTGAAAAGTCCGGTAAAAAATCTTCTTTAAAGAAGAAAGAGCCATTTTTTGTTTCGACAAAGATATTTTCAAAAGTATTAATTCCGAAGATATCCAGCAGATAATTATCAATCTCAAGATACCATGTATCATCTTCAAAGTACACTTCGATAACTAAACTTCCCGGCATAATCGGGTTGGATTTTAAACCCGGTAACCAAGCGCAGAGCAAGACGAGCAGAATAATTAGCTTTTTCATAAAAACCCCCTTTAGTTAATGTTAGTTATTTACTTAATTAATATAAAGTTACAAATATAATAATAATTTCATAAAAAGTCAAGAAATATTTAATAAAAATATTTTTGTCAGTTCAGGAAATTTAACGTTCTTTGCACTCCATTTTAAAAAAGTAATCTGAAAATCATTAAAGATATGTCACGTATATGCGATTTAACCGGTAAAAAAATGATTGTTGGAAACAAAGTTTCCCACTCAAATATTAAAACAAAGAGAAGATTTTATCCAAATCTTCAGACTAAGAAATTTTTTATTCCTGAAGAAAATAAGTGGATAACTCTTAAAGTTTCAACCTCTGCCTTGAGAAACATAAATAAAAAAGGCATCAGCGCTGTATTGAAAGAGGCGCGGGAAAAAGGAATTCTGACTAAATAATTTTAGAAGAGTTGTAGAAAAATGCTGTTATGGACAAACTGTAACAGCATTTTTTTATAAATCCATATTATTTTTTTAAAAAAGAATTACCCAAAATAAAAGTTTTAGCCCTTCGTTTTAAAAGCTGTTTAATAATTCATATAGTTTTACCGTCAATAAAAAACAGGACAGTCAACCGGTTTTAACTGACAATATTTTGAGTGGATGAAATATGTTTTTGTATATTCACTTTGTTTACTGTATTCAGCTTTTTTTGGCAAGCTGTCAGCTCAGATCATCGACGATGATCTCATCCAGTTTTCCGGTGTAGTAGTTTCTGCCGACAGCCTTAACCCTGTTTCGTTTACAACTATCATAATCAGCAAAACCCAAAGAGGCACCATTTGTGATTATTACGGATATTTTTCTTTTGTTGCTCACAAAAATGACACAATCGAATTTTCAGCAGTTGGCTACAAGAGAAATTTTTTTGTAATCCCCGATACAATAACTCAGCAAAGGTATTCGCTCATTCACGTAATGAGCGCTGATACTATCATGCTTGAACCAACTTTAATTTACCCATGGCCAACTGAAGAAGAATTTAAAAAGGCTTTTATTACTCTCAACGTTCCTGATGACGACATTGAAATTGCAAGGAAAAACCTCGCTAAAGCCGAAATGAAAGAACGGGCAATGAACTACAAAATGGACGGAAGCATGAATTATAAAAATTATATTGAAACCGAAACAAGCAAGCTCTATTATATCGGGCAAACAACACCTATATCAATTCTCAATCCGTTTGCATGGGCAAAATTTATTAAAGCATGGAAAGAAGGAAGGTTTAAAAAGAAAAAGAAGGAAAAATATTAATCAATGAAGATAATTAAAACCACAATAATTTTTTTACTGTTTTTGTCAGCCACATCAGCCTATTGCCAGGATAAAGCCACGATAAGCGGTAAGATCACGGATGAAAAAAACCGGCCTCTCGAACTGGTCAACATCTCAATTCTCGGATTACCCGGTGGAGCAGTTTCGGATAAAAAAGGACATTATGAAATTGAAATATCTGCAAACCATGAATTAACATTGGTTTTTTCATTTGTCGGATATAAAATGCAGGAAATTGTTCTACGTTTGAAACCGGGAGAACATAAAGAAATTAACCGGGAACTTCACAAAACCGCCCAGATGCTTCCTGATATTATTGTTCAGGACGAAAGGATTCGAACCACAAATCTAACAAGGATAAATCCAAAAGAAGTGTCTGTTATTCCTACTGTTACAGGGAGTATTGAGTCGCTGATCAAGACCCTTCCCGGTGTAGCATCAAACAATGAACTTAGTTCACAATACTCCGTCAGAGGAGGTAATTTTGATGAAAACCTTGTTTATGTTAACGGTATTGAAATATACCGGCCTTTTCTGATTCGTTCCGGTCAGCAGGAAGGACTTAGTTTTCTTAATTCCGATCTTGTAGGTTCAATTTTATTTTCGGCCGGCGGCTTTGAAGCCAAATACGGCGATAAGATGTCATCGGTTCTTGACATTCAATACAAAAGGCCGACTGAGTTTGCAGGTTCCGTTTCGCTCAGCCTCCTTGGTGCAACGGCCCATATTGAAAACGCAACACGAAACCGGAAATTCTCATACCTGCTTGGAGTAAGGCAAAAATCTTATAAGTATATTCTGAATGCCCTCGAAACAAAAGGTTCCTATAAGCCTTCATTTTTTGATATTCAAACCCTTTTGCGCTACGACATATCTGACAAATTTGAAATATCCTTTCTGGGAAACTATGCCAATAATAAATACAATCTTGTTCCGGAAACAAGAGAAACAAATTTTGGCACAATGCAGGAAGCCAAGCAACTTACGATCTATTTCGACGGCCAGGAAGTTGACAGGTTTAAAACCTGGATGGGCGCCGTTAAAACCACTTATAAACCAACTAAGAATTTGCAACTTAAACTAATTGCCTCAGCTTTTACTTCAGATGAAAGTGAAACTTTTGACATACAGGGTCAGTATTGGATTGGCAAAATTGAAACAGGCCTTGGCCAGGAGGATTTCGGTGATAAAACCGAAACACTTGGAGTAGGAACTTATCTGGAGCACGCAAGGAATTTTCTTTATGCAAATGTTTATAGCATCGAACATAAAGGTTCTTACGATAATGATAAAAATTTCATGATATGGGGAGTTAAATACCAACACGATAATATAGA
>CBDUSJ010000208.1:0-5366 GCA_965369845.1 uncultured bacterium
ATCACGAACACTAATTTAACCAATCTTGACTTTTTTAGGATAATTCATCATAATCGTAAATTATTAGTTTTGTTTCATTTTACATAGAAAAATATTAAGAAAATTCGCCGCAAAAATAAACAATAATATTTTTCAATTTCAAAATTATACTTATTATTGCATCTGATTAAAAATCTTTGGGCACAATGAAAAAAATATTTTCCGGTCGGCTTTGTTCAAAGATATGTTTTCCCTATTGAGTTTTAATAATAAAAATATTATACCGTGTTTAAATTAGAAACAAAAATTGACATCAAATCTGATGAGTTCAAAAAGAACAAAGAAGAATTTCTTAAACTTTTATCTAAGTACAATAAAATTAATACTGAGATCACCAGGGGCGGGTCTGAAAAAGCTATTCAAAGACATAAGGATAGAGGAAAGCTTCTTGCCCGTGAAAGGATCGACAAACTGGTTGACCCGAACACTCCGTTCCTTGAGCTGTCTTCACTTGCAGCATACAATATTTTTGATAACGGGCATCCTTCGGCAGGAATAGTAACCGGAATTGGAGTTATTCAAGGAAGGGAAACGGTTATCATTGCCAATGATGCTACTGTGAAGGGTGGGACATATATCAAGGAAACAATAAAGAAGCATTTGAGGTCGCAGGAGATTGCAATGGAAAATCATCTTCCATGTGTTTATATTGTTGACTCCGGTGGTGTTTTTCTGCCTGAACAAGCAAATGTTTTTCCCGACAGAAATCATTTCGGAAGGATCTTTTATAACCAGGCGCGTTTGTCAGCAATGAATATTCCCCAAATAGCAATTGTTATGGGTTCCTGTACTGCCGGCGGCGCTTATGTTCCTGCAATGAGCGATGAGGCTATCATTGTTAAAAAACAAGGCACTATTTTTCTTGGCGGGCCTCCGTTGGTAAAAGCTGCCACAGGCGAAGTTGTTACACCGGAAGAACTCGGAGGCGCCGAAGTGCATACTTCTATTTCGGGTGTTGCTGACCACTTTGCCGAAAACGATATCCATGCCATACAGATATGCCGTAATATTTTTGAAAGTCTTGATAAAAAAGAAAGACAGGTGCTGGATATCGCTCCGATAGAAGAACCGCTTTACGACCCGGAAGAGCTTTACGGGATTGCTCCTGTTGATTTTAAAAAAATGGTTGACCCGAAGGAAGTAATCATGAGAATCGTTGACGGAAGCAAATTTCAGGAGTTTAAAGAAAAATACGGGAGAACGCTAATTACCGGCTTTGCAAGGATCATGGGTTTCCCTGTCGGTATAATTGCAAACAATGGCGTGCTTTTTTCCGAATCATCTTTAAAAGGAACTCATTTTATCGAATTATGTGCTTCACGGAAAATCCCTCTTCTTTTCCTTCAGAATATTACTGGATTTATTGTAGGTAAAGATTTTGAAAGAAAAGGTATTGCCAAAGACGGAGCAAAGCTTGTTCATGCAGTTGCCAATGCAAATGTTCCGAAATTCACCGTGATATTTGGCGGGTCATTTGGTGCCGGAAACTATGGAATGGCCGGAAGAGCGTACAGCCCGAGATTATTATTTATGTGGCCCAATGCCAAGATCTCCGTAATGGGTGGGATGCAAGCTGCCGGCGTTCTGATCACCGTGAAGCAAGACCAGTACAAAATCAGTGGAAAAGAAATGCCACAGGAAGAAATTGATGCCCTTCGTAAAACCATCATGGATAAATATGATCACGAAGGTTCGGCATATTTCAGTACTGCACGCTTGTGGGATGACGGAATAATAGACCCTGCAGATACACGTAAAATCGTGGCAATGGGAATTTCAATGTCGTTAAACAAAAAATTCGAGGAACAAAAATTCGGTGTGTTCAGGATGTAAGGAAATTTCAATAATAATTAAATTTATTTAAGAGTTATGAATGAATTATTGAAAGAGAATATTGGCAAAATAATGGAATACTGTAAAACATATAAAGTGAAAGAACTTTATGCTGTTGGTTCTGTTTTAACTGAAAGGTTTAATGAAAACAGCGATATTGATTTACTTATTTCATTTAACAACATCTCAATTGATGAATATACTGACAACTATTTCATTCTTCACGATTTATTTGAAAATAGATTTAACCGAAAAATATATTTAATTACCGAAAATTCGTTAAACAATCCGTTTCTGATTAAGTCTATTGACGAAAATAAACAGCTTATTTATGCAGGATAATTTCTATTAATTTAATAAATACAGCCGTCTGACAGCTTTTTATACCGAACTAAATAAGAAATAACGTATAAAATATAACAAATAACAAAAAACCGGATAGTTACAAACATCTAAACTTATGAAAACATATCAAAATATTGAATTGAAATTAGAAAACAAAATCGGTACGGTTTGGTTAAACCGCCCTGATAAACATAACGCCATGAACGCTGAAATGATCGCCGAGATCATCGATTGTTTTGAGTCTTTAAATGATAATAAAAATGTCCATATCGTTTTGCTTAGAGGACGTGGTAAATCATTTTGTGCGGGAGCTGACCTTAATTATATGAAAGGTATTGCCGAATTCGGATATGAAGAAAATTATCAGGACAGTCTTAAACTTGCCAAGTGTTTTAATGTGATCTATACTTGCAGAAAACCCACAATTGCCGTTGTTCAGGGCGCTGCAATCGGAGGCGCCAACGGTTTGCTTGCTGCCTGTGATTTTGTTTATTGTACGGATGAAACTAAATTTGCATTTGCTGAGGTTAAACTCGGTATTGTACCGGCAACTATTTCTCCCTATGTTGTGAAAAGGACTGGCGAATTCGGTTCGAGAGACCTTATGCTTACCGGAAGAAGATTTCTTGGAAAAGAAGCCGAATCGTACAAACTGGTAAACAAATCGTTGCCGGCAGAAGAATTGGAAGAACAGGTAAACAAAACAATCAAGATACTTATGTCGAGCGGGCCGGAAGCCATGGCAGCCTGTAAACAATTGATCTATGATCTTTTTAATAAGATGACCTTTGATGAATCAATTGATTATTCTGCAAGGCTAATCGCTAATCTTCGTGCTTCAAAAGAAGGACAGGAAGGCATGGCCTCTTTTCTTGAAAAAAGAAAACCCAACTGGGTACAAAACAAATAACAAAACAAATGAAGAAAAGAAAAATCAAATTCAGCTTGATATACCGCGACATGTGGCAATCTTCAGGGAAATATGTCCCGCGTGTTGACCAGTTGAAAAAAATAGCGCCGGTTATTATCGACATGGGTTGTTTCTCAAGAATAGAAACAAACGGAGGCGCTTTTGAACAAGTTAACCTCCTCTATGGCGAAAATCCCAACAAAGCAGTTCGGGAATGGACAAAACCATTTAATGAGGCAGGAATTCAAACTCACATGCTTGAAAGGGCACTGAACGGTATTCGTATGTTTCCGGTGCCGGCTGATGTCCGAAGGCTAATGTATAAAGTAAAAAAAGCTCAGGGAACAAATATTGCAAGGTCTTTTTGTGGGCTCAATGATCCGAGGAATCTCGAACTATCGATAAAATATGCCAAAGAAGCAGGTATGATTTCGCAGGCAGCCTTATCCATCACACATTCAAAAATCCACACTGTTGATTATTTTATGAATATTGTCGATAAAGCAGTTGAATACGGAACTGACGAGATCTGCTTGAAAGATATGGCCGGTATCGGTCGTCCGGTAACATTAGGTAAGCTTGTGAAATCGATAAAAAATAAGTATCCCCAAATTATTGTTCAGTATCATGGGCATTCAGGCCCGGGTTTTTCTGTTGCTTCCACACTTGAAGTGGCAAAAGCCGGAGCTGATTATATTGATGTTGCGATGGAACCTCTGTCGTGGGGAATGGTTCATCCGGATGTGATAACGATACAGGCTATGTTGAAAGATGCCGGATTTGATGTGCCGGAAATAAACATGAAAGCATACATGGAAGCAAGAGCGCTGACACAAAGTTTTATTGATGATTTTCTGGGATATTTCATCAATCCGAAAAACCGTTTTATTTCGTCTCTTATGATACAATCCGGTTTGCCGGGAGGAATGATGGGTAGCCTTATGGCTGATATGCAAGGCGTTCATGATGGGATAAATATGTCGCTGAAAGCTAGCGGACATAATGAACTTACTGATGATGAACTTCTCGTAAAACTTTTTGATGAAGTTGCTTATGTTTGGCCAAAACTTGGTTATCCCCCGTTGGTAACGCCATTCAGCCAGTATGTTAAAAATGTTGCCCTGTTAAATATCGTTCAAATGGCAAAAGGAGATGAAAGGTATTCGATGATGGACAACAACACATGGAACATGATACTTGGTAAAGCGGGAAAACTTCCCGGCCCGCTGGCGCCGGAAATTATAAAACTGGCCGGAGAACAAAAACGCGAATTTTATACCGGAGTGCCACAGGATGCCTATCCCGACGTGCTTGAAACTTATAGAGCCGAAATGATAAAAAACTCATGGGAACTCGGGGAAAATGATGAAGAGCTTTTTGAATTTGCAATGCACGAAACCCAGTACAGAGATTATAAATCGGGTCTTGCCAAAAAAAGATTTGAAGAAGAAATAGAAAAAATAAAATCACAAAGTACAACTAAAACAACAGTAACAGTGAAAGAATCACAAGCGCCAAAAAGAAATGCTTACAACAAAAATGAGGTTGACTATCCTGTAGCTATGGCAGCATATTTATTATACAGCCTTAACAGTAAAAAATTTGAAGAACCGGTAAGAACCGAAAAACATGATGTCTGGACAACTATCGGTTACTGGAGAAACCTCAAAACGGTAATGATTACTTATGATGAGCATGAATATCCGGTTAAGATAAATAAATCGATCGACCAGGAATACCAGTTCGGGATTATGGGTGAAAAGATAAAAACGGAACTTATTTATCTTGATAAAGGAGAAGTGGATTTCAAATTTAATGAAAATACTTATATGGCCGGTATTTCAAAAGGTGAAGAAGGAATGGCAAAGATCACCATAAATGGCAAAGATTTCCAAATGATCAGGAACGACTTGCTGGACATTGAACTTGCACACATTGGCGAAGACGAGGGTTTTGCAAGTGAAGAAAATAATATCATTTCCCCTATTCCGGGCAGGGTGTTTAAAATCAATGTCAAAGAAGGTGATGCTATCACTAAAGGAGATGTTGTTTTAATTATTGATGCGATGAAAATGGAAAATAATATCCTGGCAAAAAGAGATGCCAAAGTAATGAAGATACTTGTATCATCCGGTGAAATGGTAGATGCGGGCATGTCACTTGTCGAAATAGAATAATCGTGGGTGAATGGTTGGAGGTTTCAAGTTTCCCATACGGGCTAACTTCGTGTCGCAGGTTT
>CBDUSJ010000209.1:0-5361 GCA_965369845.1 uncultured bacterium
GCCTCGCCATAAGCCGCTGCAGCAGCCTCCATCACAGCTTCCGACATTGTCGGGTGTGGATGAATGGTTTTTATTAAATCCTCACCTTTTGCCCCGAGTTTTCTTGCAGCCACAATTTCAGCGATCATTTCGGTAACGTTTTCACCAATTAAATGAGCGCCAAGAATTTTATCTGTAACTGCATCAAAAATTAATTTCACAAAACCTTCCCTGTTACCCGATGCGCTTGCTTTGCCCGAAGCTGTAAAAGGAAACTTCCCAACTTTAATTTCCTCGCCTGCTTCCCTAGCCTGTTTTTCGGTCATACCCACCGAGGCGATTTCGGGATTAGTATAAGTACATGCCGGAACATTGCCGTAATCAAGAGGCTCAGGGTCTTTGCCGGCAATCTTTTCAACACAGACAATTCCTTCGTGAGATGCAACATGCGCTAATGCCGGGCCATGCACAATATCGCCAATGGCATAATAACCTTCGGCATTTGTCCTGTAAAACTCATCAACAATAATTTTTTCGTTTTTTGTTGCAATTCCCACATCTTCAAGGCCAATACAATTTATGTTTGTCGTAACACCCACTGCAGAAAAAACAACATCACATTCAACTATTTCTTCACCTTTCCTGGTTTTAATCAGCGCCTTGCATTTTTCGCCGGCAGTATCAACAGATTCTACTGTAGAGTTTGTATAAATTTTCATTTTGGATTTTTTAAAAGACCTGCCGAGTTGCTTCGACACTTCCTCGTCCTCGAGCGGGACAATTGTGGGCAAAAATTCAACCAGTGTTACCTTTGTGCCAAGTGAGTTGTAGAAATATGCAAACTC
Source organism: uncultured bacterium (assembly GCA_965369845.1). Lineage (GTDB taxonomy): Bacteria > Bacteroidota > Bacteroidia > Bacteroidales > 4484-276 > CBDUSJ01. The sequence continues at coordinate 825 of CBDUSJ010000209.1, forward strand.
CGAACCGATAGCGCCTGAGCCAACCACAACCATAGATTCCGGCTTTTCCGGTAGCGTCATAACCTCGCGATATCCTATGATCTTTTTCCCGTCCTGCTTCAAATTGGGTAATTCCTTCGACCGGGCGCCTGTTGCAATAATTATGTGGCCTGCACTATAATCTGTCTTTTTACCATCCTTGTCGGTAACCTCAACAATTTTTCCGGGTTTTACTTTTCCGAAACCGTTGATAACTTCAATTTTATTTTTTTTAAAAAGATACTGAATTCCAGCGCTCATACCGTTAGCGATATCGCGGCTGCGTTTTATCATGCTCTTAAAATCGGGTGTGGCGTCTCCGGTATTAATGCCGTAATCAGATGCGTGTTTCAGGTAGTTAAAAACCTGTGCGCTTTTCAAAAGAGCTTTCGTTGGGATACAACCCCAGTTCAGGCATATACCGCCAAGAGATTCCTTTTCGACAACAGCCGTTTTCATTCCGAGTTGCGATGCCCTGATTGCAGCAACGTATCCGCCAGGGCCGCTTCCAATAACTATCAGATCGTAATTCATTTTTCAGAAATATTAAATTTTTAATTCATTAATTCTATAATTAGACTTCTTAAAAATAAGAATAAACACTACATAATATTTGAACATTTTATAATGAATAGAACACGGATGACACGGATTAAGCGGATAATCACAGATAAAAATCAGTCAAATCAGTGTAATCAGCGTTTTATTCTTAAAATAATTATTTATCAGAAATGTAAATTATTTATTTGAATAATGCCAATTCTTCAATAATATTTTTCGACTTTCTTCCTTTCCACTCCTTCATTCTTTAACTTTTGAGTCCACTCCGAAAATACATTTATTTGAAATTGTTGAAAAAAAGTTGCCACAGATTACACAGATTATCACAGATTTAATTTTCATTTAAATCAGTGAATTTGTGGCTAATTTCATTTTTATAACTTTTCGGAGTGGACTCACTTTTAAACTCTTTAACTCTTTAACCCTTCAACCTTTCAACCTTTCAACTCTTTAACCCTTCAACCCTTCAACTCTTTAACTCTTCAACTCTTTAACTTCTTCATCTTTTCTCCTGCTCAACCATATATTCCGCATCATCCCGGATCATTTCATCGAGGCTTTTACCACGTTCAATAGCTTTTGCCTGTACAAGTTTCATCCATTCAGGATCATCTTTTATCATATTTATATAAAATTGTATTCTATCTTCTCTGCCGGTTTTTTTCTGCAATTGGATATTTGCAAGATATTCGGCATCAATCCTGATCATGTCTTCCGGTTCAAGGTAAAAATAACCCGCTTTTTTCGTAACGTTTTCAAGCCAGGCTGAATCGGATCTGATACTGTTTTCTATTTCTTTAATAAGAAAATATTTTTTCTTGATCTTCGGATAATCGGAATTGAAAACGTATTCTGCATCCCTGCGGAGCATTTCTTCAAAACTCAAATTGTTTTTCACCGCTTTTTCCATCACCACTTCCGACCATGTTGTGTCTTTCCTGATCAAATCCATATAATAATCCATCCCATACCAACTAAGATAAGTTTCAAAATCTTCAATAATAGCCCGGTATTCGGCCTCACAATGTATCATTTCACTCAGATTTACACCCTTTTTTTTAGCATTGTCGATAATTTTTTCAAACCAAACCGCATGCATCCTGATGCCATTTTCAAAATCATAAACAATATCGCCGGTATATTTCGGAGTATATAGTTCATATACATTGTCAATAAAACCCCAGTCGTATTTAAACAAAAACCTTTCGGTGATCATAAGAAGTATTATATCCTGTTTCTCAATTTCAGATTTCAAATCGATGTCTTTGACCCACTTTTCCTCCAAATAAAAATCGGGATAAACCTTTGCGTTAAAATACCAAAAAGCCTCGTTGGCAAAAAGGTTTTTGGGCAGGCGGGTGTTAAAAATATTCCAGTAATAGCTGTCGGCAACCGCAAGCACGTGAGGCCTTGTTTTCTGATCATTTTTTTCAAAACTGAATTCCGGATAGGCCATTTTAGGGTGTGGAAGCTGCCAAAGCAAGTTAAGTGTTTTCCCCACATCATAATCGGTATAGCGCAGCTCATCTGATAATTCTATGTTTTTAATGTTCATATCAGGCATATCAATACCTCTTAAATCTTCCATAAACCGGATTAGCGAATCGGCGACCAGCGACATTCCGTAAATGCTCCAGTGTATGCCGTACTTTGGATACAAAAGATATTTGGAGGTGTCTTTGATCTGACGGAAGTAACTGTTAAAATCGATAAAAGTAATTCCCAGTTCGCCGGCTTTTTGGGTAAAACATTCATAGTTCGAAATTTTAATACTGTCGTTGAGAAATCTATCCGGAATACATTCGGGATAAAAACGCGCTTTACTCGGTTCAAAGACAAGAATTAGATTTATATTTTTTTCTTTTTTAAGATACTCCTGCAGAAATTTCAGCCTTCTCATTTTTTTATCAATAGTTTTTGTGCCGATAAAATCTTTTCCGGTGTATGCCCTGATATAATCCGATTCGTACAGTTGCCGGTCTTTACCAACCACCACGCCTTCGGCATTGGCTTTTCTGAAAAGACTGAACTCGACCTGGTTGTTCAACCTCACAAAAAAATTCCTGAAACCGATATGATCCTCAAGGTATTTATCAAACTTAGTTTGATATATTCCCGAGAGCCATCCTGTCCATGAAAAAGATGGTTTTTCGACAAGAACAAAATCTCCGTTTAAAGGCTTGACATGAAACAGGCTTGTAAATTGCTCTATCGTAGGCAAAACAAGCAAAGTAAGTATTAAACCAAATAAAAAATATTTTGTCTTTTGATATCTCATTTAGAATCTAAAATAAATAAACGGATTAAATCCCGATGAAGTAATTGAAGCAATACAAATCATCGTAAATAAAATCGAAAGGACCGTCATTCCGCATAATACGAGGATATTGTGATCGGCGGTCAGAACTTTCATCCACCATTGTTCTATTTTTCCAAAAGCGGCAATAAATGCAAACAGAGCGCCAACAACCATTAAAGCCCAAAATTCCCTGTCGATGAAAAATTCTTTAACGGTAAAATCAAAAGCAAACATCCGATGCAAATATTCCCAGGCAAAGGTAAGAGTATCAGCCCTGAAAAGAACCCATCCGATAAGTGTGATAAAATAAGTTAAAACGATACTTGGAAATTTTCCTATCCTCCTGGTAAAATTTATAAAGAATATCCTGTCGGCGATAAGAAAAAAACCATGAAAAGCTCCCCACAAAACAAAGTTCCATGCCGCCCCGTGCCAGAAACCCGAGATCAGAAACACCACCCAAAGGTTAAAAAAAAACCTGTATTTAGGGACTCTGTTACCGCCAAGCGGGATGTAAAGATAATCCCTCATCCATCGCCCGAGAGTTATGTGCCAGCGACGCCAAAATTCAGTAATGTTTTGTGAAATATAAGGATTGTTAAAATTCTCGGGGAACCTGAAACCTATCATTCTGCCAATCCCTATTGCCATATCCGAATAACCGGAAAAATCGTAATATATCTGAAACGAATAAGCAATTACTCCTATCCATGCTGCCGGCGTAGAAATATCGGCGGCATTCATGGCAAAGATCTTATCTACCTGTTCGCCTAAAACATTTGCAATCAGTACCTTTTTCGACAACCCGATCACAAAACGGAAAAAACCAAGCAGTCTGGCATCCGGTTTTTCAAAAGCCCTGCGGTCTTCAATCTGGTCGGCAATTTCGTTGAAGCGGACAATCGGGCCGGCAATAAGCTGGGGAAACATCAAAATATAAAGTGCATAATCCCAAACTCGTTTTAATGGTTTGTGCACGTTCCGGTAAACATCCACCGAATACGTCAGTTTCTGGAAAGTAAAAAATGAAATCCCGATAGGCAGAGCAATATATGTCCATGTAATTTCGCTAAAACCAAGGCTTTGTATTAATGAATTTACATTGTCGATGAAAAAATTGGCATATTTAAAATAAAGTAAAAGCCCGACATTTAAGAAAACCGAAAACGTGAGAAGTATTCTCCTTGCCTTCCGCAGGGTTGATTTATATAAAATATCAACAATATAAAAATCGATAATTATCGAGCCGAGAACGATAAAAATAAAGTCGGGAGCACCCCATGAATAGAAAAAGATGCTTGCAACAAGCGCAAAAATATTCCTGAACTTTCTGGGTAAAAGATAATAAATTATCAGAAAAGCCGGGAAAAAATAAAGCAAAAACAGGCTACTGCTAAATACCATAGTTTATAGAATCTCTAAAAAATTGAGGCAAAAGTAGCCAAATATAAATTCCATCATAAGATATGGAAATATATAAAAACTAATTTTTTTAAAAAATATGATTAACTGATAATCGTACATTACATACAGTATCTTGATAATATACAATTTTAATGGGATAAATTTGGCATTTTTCATAAAGCACAAAAAGCGGTTTACAATTTTTAAAGATTTTTATAAAAACCTTATGTCTTATTTCTAACCTTAGTAAAAAAC
>CBDUSJ010000210.1:0-5358 GCA_965369845.1 uncultured bacterium
CCAGCAACAATATTTTATGACGAAAGAAATAATCCTGCATTAGAAATTATTTTTTTACAAAAATAACTAAAATTTTATATTTTTATTATTTTGCTTTATATGTTGAGGCTAATGTTTTTATCCCGGACTTGAAAGATAGCATTTGTATAAAATGATTATATGCTACTTCTTATTTTCTTTGCATTCTCCTTCTCCTTAGCTTGCTATCAAACCGGCAGTTTGAATTTCATTGTTACCTCGCCTGTTTCTTTATTTACCTCAATTTTCTGGTTTTCCATTTGTATATTTTTTCCGGTTGCCATTTTGAATAAGCCGGAAATAAATCCCAGTCCCTGGTTCATAACCTGTTCCAAATCATCAGCGGTTTTGCTGACTTCTTTAATTTTTTGGATTTGTTTTTCATCAGGCCTGGCGGAAGGTTTTTCAGTTTCTTGTTCACCGGCAGGCTCAGATGGAAGGTCTTCGGTTTCTTCATAAAAATCGAGGATTGTTTGAACGGGTTTTTCTGTTTCCGGTTCTTCGTCAAATTTTTCTTCAGGTTCAACCTGTCGTAGTTCTTCGATAATTCCTTGTAACTGTTTCAGAAATTGTGAACGGCCTTTTTCAGAGAAATCAACATATTCTATTTCGCTACCCGGCGAAAGAACACCATCGGCGAGGTTTTGTTTAAGCACAAGCCCTGCGGCTATTTTTGTTTCAATAGAATTTGTAGTTATCAGATTAATTACCGTTAGATTGTCCGAACGTTGACCGATACGGTCAATACGCCCGATCCTCTGATTTTTCTTTGCAGGGTTCCAGGGAAGCTCAAAATTAATAACCGTATCGGCAACTTGTAAATTCAGCCCTGTGCCTCCGGCTTCTGTAGAAAGGAATATTCTGCAGTTTTCATTTTCTTCAAATTCACTGATAAGGTCTCCTCTTTTTTTAACCGGCACGCTACCGGTGAGTTCAACAAAACCAATATCATTATTACGAAGAGTTTTGGCAATAATATTTATCATCTTCTTCCATTCGGAGAAATTTAATATTTTACGTTTATTGTTTTTAATATCCAGTTTTTCAAAAAGTATATGTTTTAGCTCGGACAGCTTTGGTGAGATGTTGGTTTCGTTATCGACCAGATATGTCGAATCACAAACCATTCTCATTTTCGCCAGCAGAAGCATTACTTTTTGCATATCGAAAGGCGTTATAAATTTTTTTGCCAGTATGGAAGCAATCCCGCGGGCAAAAGACCCATGGTGCAAAGCCTGTTCTAAGTGCATTTCGACCGGGATATCCAACTGACTCAACTGCGGCAATTGCTTGATGACCTCCCTTTTTTCTCTGCGTATCAGGATTTTTTCCATCCGTTTTTTCAGATTCTGCAAGTTATAATAACCGGTAATTTTATTTTTCGATTTTTGGTCGAAGTAGCAATGCTGATACGAAAATTCCCAGAGTGGCGTCAGGTATTCCGGATCGATAAAATTCACAATAGAAAAAAGATCGACAAGACGGTTTTCGATAGGAGTGCCGGTAATTACAAGCGAATGTTTTTTAGGGATTGATTTAATTGCAAATGAAGTCAGGGTGTTATAATTTTTAATTCTTTGCGCTTCGTCGAGGATGATGAAGTCGGGGCTGTGTTTTGTAATAAAATTTTTATCGCGCATCACCGATTCATAATTAGCTATCAGAAAATATGCTCCTGGGGCAGAATAAGCACTTTGCCGTTCCTCCGGCTTTCCTTCAATTATTATGGCTTTTTCTGATGAGAACCGTTCAATTTCGCGTTTCCATTGCTCCTTTATGGAAGCGGGACAAATTATCAGGGTTCTTGTAAATCCGAATACCTGCTTTTTGAATATTGCAATTGCTATTGCCTGAATGGTTTTGCCAAGGCCCATTTCATCGGCAATAATTGCTCCCTGGCAAAAAACGGCAAACTCCACGCCTTCCTGTTGATATGGAAATAATTTGCCTTTGATTTGAGAAAAATCAAGGCTGGTATTTTTTTTAAGAATTTTAAGTGTGGATAAGTTAAATGCTTTTTCGGTTTTTTCAAGAACCTCGGACCGTATTTTTATTTTTTTATGCCTTCCAGCTTCACGGATAAATCCCAGAAAACCCTCAATATTATTATCGGCAATAAAATTTTTATCTCCAAAATAACGATGAAGCAGCATTTCTATTTCGTGTTCGGGCTGTCCGGGATAAAACCGGCTTATCCGATAATCTTGTAACGGGTCGAGGTAGATTTCGACAAAGGGATATTCCGGCAGTTTTGCGGGAATTTTCCAATGCAGGTTTTTTAGGTTTTCAAAGGCAAATATCAGATGTTTGCATGTTCCGAGTTTGTTTGTCCTGTAATCAGGGCAAGAACAATACCCGGTTTTTTCCCCGATGTCTCTAAAAGTTAATTTATATTTTTTGCCCTTTTCATTTGTAAGTATGTGTTCGCCGAATATGTTTTCTGCAAACTCGATTTTATAATTATTTGCCAGAGCTTTTTCCTTTCTCTCTTCAAGCACCCTTTTCAACATTCCTTTGCGGGTATATTTTTTACCTGCTATGGGTGGCTTTTCTTCACTTTCGTTAAAAAATTCGAGTAATTGCATCAGGCTTGCAATTTTATGCTGACACCAACTATCGGTTTTGCAACTGCATTTCGACTCTACATTGCCATTCATTTCCAGGCTAACAAAATAATCATCAAACTCGTCATCGACAGAAAATTCGAAATGAGAGTTTGATTGTGTCAACAAAATACTTTGCCCGTTCATGTAAAGAATTTGACCTTTTCGATAAACAAGCCCGTAAGTGGTATGGTTTTGCTGAATTTCTTTTAATTGACTTTTTACAAGATGAATTTCGCTTTTTTTCATTTTATTATTTTTAATTTCGCGTATTTCAGTAATAAATTTTTTTGTCCTACGGTGGGAAAAAAAACAGTTGCTTTACGGTTTGGGCCAACACCTTCGATACTAATCACCTTTCCTTTTCCAAAGCGTTTGTGTTCTATCTGCATGCCGGTTTGTACGGTTTCCGGCTGAGCGTAATTAAAAGTGTCGTTTTCATTTTTATCTGATTGTCTCAGTTCATCAATTTTTTTTAACCGTCTTTTGTCGTAAATAGTTTTATACGTTTTCTTTACATGCTTTTTATCAGAATGTGCCTCGGAAGGATGGAATGACACTTTTTTTGGAAGTTCGATAAATTCCGTATCTATTTCTTCGATAAAACGGCTGGGTTCGCATGTTGTGAGAGTTCCCCAGCGATAACGGTTTTCGGCGTAAGATAATGTGGCGGCTTCACCTGCACGGGTAAGCGCCACATAAAAAAGACGACGTTCTTCTTCAAGGTCTGCCCTTTCTCCAATTGAATGAATTGAGGGGAACAGATTTTCTTCAAGCCCTACGATAAAAACGTACGGAAATTCAAGCCCTTTTGCACTGTGAATTGTCATCAGCGAAACTTTATCCCGGTCATCTTTGTCCTCTTTATCAGCATCAGTAAGCAAGGCAATATCCTGCATATAAACGTCGAGTGTCCTGATACTGTTGTCGTTTTCTTCCGAATCGAATGTGGCGGTTTCAGAAAATTCTTTAATCCCGTTCAGCAATTCTTCAATGTTTTCATACCTGCTTATTCCTTCCGGAGATTTGTCTTCGTAAAGGTCTTTGAGAATACCTGTAGAAGATGCAATTTCATGTGCAATTTCGTAGGCATTTTTGGTTTTTATCCGGGCAATAAAACTTCTGATCATTATAGCAAAATTGTCTATCTTACTTTTGATCCCCTTGTTTATGCTCAGGTCGTACTTATCAATATTTTCAATTATCTCCCAGGTGGTTTTCCCAAAATTATCGGCAGCTACAATTATTTTTTCAATTGTTGTCTGGCCAATTCCCCGTGCAGGATAATTTATGATCCTTTTAAGGGCTTCCTCATCCGAGTTATTAATCGCAAGCCTGAAATATGCAAGCAGATCTTTTATTTCTTTTCTTTTATAAAATGAAAATCCGCCATAGATGCGGTAAGGAATATTTTGTTTTCGGAGGGCTTCCTCTATCGACCGGGATTGTGCATTCGTTCTGTAAAGAACGGCAAAAGCATCATTCAAAAGCTGGTTATTCATTTTGATTTCAAAAATTGAATTTGCAACCAAAATACCCTCCTGGGAATCTGTTGAAGCGCGTAACAATTTTATTTTTTTACCTTCTTCATTATCGGTCCATATTTTTTTAAATATCTGTCTTTTGTTATTTACAATAATGCTGTTGGCAGCATTCACAATATTTTTTGTTGACCGGTAGTTTTGCTCAAGTTTAAAAATTTTAACGTCGGGATAATCATTCTTGAATTTAAAGATGTTTTCAATATTTGCTCCTCGAAAAGAATAAATACTCTGTGCATCATCACCGACAACACATATATTTTCATCGTTGGCAGCCAGTTTTTTTACAATCAGGTACTGGGCGTAATTTGTGTCCTGATACTCATCAACAAGAATGTATTTGAATTTTTTCTGGTATTTAAGAAGCATTTCCGGAAAATCACGTAACAGGAGATTCATATTAAAAAGCAGGTCGTCGAAATCCATTGCCGCAGCGTTTTTACAACGCTTGTTATAAATCGTGAATATGTTTCCTGTAAAAGGTTTTCCGCAGGCTTTATCACGGTTTATCAGTTCAACATCATTATTGTATGTCTCAGGAGATATCAGGTTTGATTTGGCTGTTGATATTTGTGAAAGTAAATATCCGGGCGGATAGATTTTCGGATCGAGATTTAGTCCTTTCAAAATACTTTTAATAAGGCTTTTCGAGTCGTCGGTATCATAAATTGTATAATTTGACGGGTATCCGAGAAGATGTCCCTCAATTCTGAGAATGCGTGCAAAAATGGAATGAAATGTTCCCATCCATACGTTTCGTGCATCGGTGGTTCCGACAAGCTGTAGGATTCGTTCTTTCATTTCACGTGCGGCTTTGTTGGTGAATGTCAGAGCCAGAATATTAAAAGGATCAATACCGTAGTTTAACAAATATGCCACCCTGTATGTGAGTACGCGGGTTTTCCCCGAGCCGGCCCCTGCAATAACCATAACAGGACCGTCAATCTGCATCACTGCATTGCGCTGTACTTCATTAAGGTCGTTCAGAATATTTTCCAAAACTTATCTTTTTTACCGGCAAAATTAAAGTTTTATTTGACTTTTAATTATTCTTATTTTATGATTAAAGTTTTATTTTTCGGGCTAAATAATATTTTGATGTGCTATCGGGAAAATTTAGTAAGATTGTAATGAACATAAAAACCAAAAATTATGGAATCCACAAAATCACTTTATCAAAATTTATTACAAATATT
>CBDUSJ010000211.1:0-5356 GCA_965369845.1 uncultured bacterium
TTGAGTCCACTCCGAAAATACATTTATTTGAAATTGTTTAAAAAAGTTGCCACAGATTACACAGATTATCACAGATTTAATTTTCATTTAAATCAGTGAATCTGTGGCTAATTTCATTTTTATAACTTTTCGTAGTGTACTCTTTATTAAAAAATTTAATATTCAGTTGTCAAAAATACTATTTATTGGCATTTTTCATAATTGCACAAAATTAGTTAACACTTTATTTAATAGAACATGGATAACACTGATTTTACTGATTTACACTGATTTTTATTGGTAATTATCTGCCTATTCCCCCGAGTTTTCGAGGCAGGCTGTGTTATCTGTGTTCAATTCTTTAAATGGTTATTTATCAGAAATGTAAACTACGATATGAAAAATGTCTAAAATAGGGACTGTTTTAACTACAAGACTTTTTTACATTATTTACATATTTCACCTATACCTTTATTCCCTTATACCCTTATTCCCCCTAAACAATTTTTAAATAATACCTTGAATGTCCGGGAAAAGAAATTGATGATTAATAAACTGATTTGTTACATCTTCTGTTACGGAAATTAAATAACACCGACATTATCAGAGCAACAAAAAAAAGTATGACTGTCAGTGCATCTGTTAATCCGGCAGTCAAATCAATTCCCGTAAGCCTTAACACCAGGTATTTCACATACGAATTTGGCAGGTCATAAATTCCGAGTTTATGTAATACCTGCCAGTGCCAGTCGGTCAAAGGGCAGTATCCAATCCCGTAAAAAATGCCAAGAATAAACCATGATCCTCCGGTCAATAAAAGAGTGATCAGATTCGCCTTTCTTGTAGGTTTCCAAGTCCAGCCGAATAAATTGAAAAAAATCATTGATGTATGAAAAACCACAAAAAATATATCCAGAAATTTATACATTATTTCAGTTTTATCTAATTTTCATACTTTAATAACAAAATTATTCGCTTACAATTGTACAGAATTCGTACATTACAAATGTAATCTATATGAAATTTACATTTGTAATCGTGTAATATTGTAAAGTACAATCTGATAATATTATATTTTTTGTAAATTACTGTAGAAGTACTGAAATTTCTTGCAAATAAATTTTTAATTACCTGTTAACCAGTATTTAAAATAAAACATATAAATCATTACTTTAATAAAATTAAAAATCCTACAGAATAAATAAAACAAATAAAATATTTATTTAAATAATTGATTAATAGTTTGTAAAGTTATGATAAATAAACAACAACTTCAATAATATACAAATGTTAAATGCTGTTACAAATGTAAATCTTCACAAATTACTTATGTAATCAATATATTGTTTACTTTTGTGAACTGAAAATATAACTTAAATTAAAAATGTAAAAAATCATGGATGAAATTCTTCAGAGGATCTTATTAATAATTTCGACGAAAAATATGTCGAATGCAGAATTTGCTGATGCAATAAAAGTTAAACCATCGAATATTTCACATATCCGGTCAGCCAGAAATAAACCAAGCCTCGAATTTGTAAAAAGAATTTTGCATACGTTTCCTGAAATCAGGCCCGAATGGTTGCTGTTTGGAACAGGTACAATGACAAGGGATTTTGACCTGTTTAATGTGAATGATAATTTATACGGGCGTGATGAAACAAAAAAAAGTGAAATATCTGATGCTATAGAATTAACAACGGAAGAAAGTCCGATAATTCCTGATAATTATGAAGAGGATATTTATGAAGAAGAAAAAAAGCCGGCTTCAGAGAATTTATTGGAAGATTCATTAAAAAAAGAAAGTGAAAAAAATGAATATCCCGGTAAACTGTCGAAAACAGGGGAAGCTTTAAATAAAAGAATAAATAGGATTGTAATGTTTTATGATGATAAAACTTTCAGCGAATTTGTGCCTGATGAATAATTAAAATCTTTCGAGCCTGGAAAAGAAAAAACTACATTCAATTTCAGCGTTATCATCGCTATCCGAGCCGTGTACAGCATTGGCCTGAAGCGAGGTTCCGTAAAGTTTTCTAATTGTTTCACCTTTATTATCAGCAGGATTTGTCGGCCCGATAAGTTTTCTGAATTCCTCTACTGCATTTTCTTTTTCAAGTATGGCAGCTACTATAGGGCCTGATGACATGAATTTTACAAGGCTTTCATAAAATGGCCGGTCTTTATGAACAACATAAAAAGCCTTTGCCTGTTTTTCGGTAAGCATAATAAATTTCATTGCGGCAATCCTGAAACCAGCTTCATTTATTTTATGCAGAATAGGGCCTATATAGCCGTTTTGCACAGCGACCGGCTTGATCATGGTCAAAGTTTTATTTCCTTTCATATTTGATTTTTTTTCAAATTAACGTTTATAAGTAATAAAATTATCCGCAGCAATATTAAAAAATTATCCGGTTTTTATTTATAAATTTGCACGCTTTTTAGTTAAAAATATTTTAAATATTTTATAATCAATAAGATAACATTTTGAATATTTCGGATTTCGAAAAAATCAGACAGCTTTTATCTTTACCAAAAAAAATTGCTGTTACAACTCATTATAATCCTGATGGAGACGCTATTGGCTCGGCGCTTGGGGTTTATCTTATATTGAAACGTATGGGGCATCAGGTTCAGGTAATTGTTCCAAACCAATTTCCTGAATTTTTAAAATGGATGCCGGGAGTTGATAAAATTGAAATTTATACACAGGATAAAAATAATATTATTGAAAATTTTCTTGCCGAAGCTGATATAATTTTTTGTCTTGACTACAATGCACCAAACCGAATTGACAAACTTGAGAATAATCTTCGAGAAGCAACAGGACTAAAAATACTTATTGATCATCATCCACAACCCAGTATTGAATCATTCGATTTTTTATTGTCGGATATTACAAGTTCATCGACTGCTGAACTTCTGTACGGTTTTTTTGTCGAAGCAGGCTTTGAATCACTGATGAATAAAGAATTTGCCGACTGTATCTATACCGGGATCATAACAGATACCGGTTCAATGAGTTATTCATGCAACTCCGCCGCAACATACAGGGTTATTGCAAAACTTATTGAACTTGGTGCTGTACCGCAAATGTTACATCGTCTTATTTACGATACATTTTCTGAAAACAGGATAAGGTTGCTTGGGTATTCCCTTAGTGAAAAAATGAAAGTCTTGCCTGAATATCACGCTGCATACATTACTTTATCGATAGATGAGTTTAAAAGATTTTCATACAAAGTTGGCGATACCGAAGGCATTGTAAATTATCCGTTATCAATTAAAGAAATAAATCTTTCTGTTTTTTTGACCGAACGCAATGATATCATTCGTTTATCGTTCAGGTCGAAAGGGAAATTTTCTGTAAATCATTTTGCAAGAAATCATTTTGACGGCGGCGGTCATTTGAATGCTGCAGGAGGAAAATCTTTTACAAACATGGAGGAAACCATAAAAAATCTTCTCGCTGTTCTTCCTCAGTACAAAAATGAATTGAATTTTCAATAAGTTGAATAATCGAAAATTAACCGGATAAAATCTTTGATAGCTCAATGAAAATTATTGTGATATTTTTTCTGTCTTTCTGTCTTAGTTCATGTGGAACTCATGAAGATAAAAAAAAGGATTTTGACCCTAAAAGATATACAGAACCTTTGATTGAGGCAAATAAGCGGTTAGTTAAAACCGAAGAGGAACAAATAAATGACCTGATAAAAAGATATCGCTGGAACATGAAAGAAACCGGTTCGGGGCTGAGGTACATCGTTTATGAAAAAGGAAAAGGTAAAAAAGCTGAAAAAAATACACTTGCAAAAATAGAATACACAGTAAATTTAATCAACGGAGATTTGGTCTATTCTTCGGATGAGACCGGCCCGAAAGAATTTTTAATTGGAAAAGGCGGCGTGGAAAGCGGACTGGAAGAAGGAATTTTATTTTTAAAAGAAGGAGACAGGGCAAAATTTATTATACCTTCGCACCTTGCTTACGGCTTGCTTGGAGATCAGAAAAAAATTCCCCCTAAAGCAACTTTAATATATGATGTTAAAATTTTAGAAATTAAATTTATAAATAAATAAAATTACAATTGATAATTTTAATAGACAAAGGTGAAATAATGCGCCTTGTATAGTAATCATTCACCCATATTGGAAAAATAAACGCAATAATATTGTATATACTATGGGCTTGTAAAGAAATAAAGTATACAGAATTGGCGAAGTTATTTTGTTCTTTTTCAAGGCACAAAATTTGCGAATAGCACAGCTATTTAAGGATTTTGTAACGAAGAAAAAGGGCAAAAGAACGAGTCAAAATGAAGAGGTTATTTTTTTACAAACCCTATACTAGTTGGGCAAAATAAGGAAAAACTATGAGTAAAAAGAAAGACATTAACAGGATGAATACGGAAAAAGATTTTGCAAAAATTTTTAGCGAAATTGGAAAGCAGGATTTCAAATCAGAAGATGAACTAAAAGATTTTCTGAATGATATGATGAACAAAAAAATTGATGATATTCCAAAAGGAAAAACCAAAAAAGATAAATCACAAGATTTGGTTTATCAATCTTACGATTTGCCTGTTTCAAAAGGTAAAAAATTAATAAAACAAGCATTAGAATTAGACCCTGATAATGTAGATGCTTATAACTATTTAGCAGAAATAGAAGAAGATATTAAGAAAGCTCTAAAGATTTATGAAAAAGGGGTTGCAATAGGAGAGAAAACTCTTGGAAAGAAACTGTTTATAGAAAAAAAGGGATACTTCTGGGGAATTTTTGAAACAAGACCATATATGAGAGCAAAATCAGGTCTTGCTTATTGTTTGTATGCTCTTGGAGAATTTAATGATGCAATAAAACATTATCAAGAATTGTTAGAGCTTAATCCTAATGATAATCAAGGTATAAGACACTTGCTTTCAACCATACTAATTGAACTAAATGATTACAAGAAATACGAAGAATTATTAAAACAATTTGAAAATGAGGGCAGTGCTGTTTGGAGTTTTAATTATGCTTTATACAAATACAAGAAAGAAGGGTCAAGTAAAACTTCTGAAAAAGCATTATCAGAAGCATATAAAAGGAATAATAATGTAATAGACTATATGCTTGGATTAAAAAAGATGCCGAAAGAACAACCACAATACATTGGATTTGGTGATGAAAATGAAGCAGTTGCTTGTGTAAATGACACTTGGCATTTATGGGATAAAACAAAAGGAGCATTTGACTGGCTCAACGAGTTCAAACAAAAAAGACTGAAGATGAATTAATTATTTTGCCAAACAAAGTTTATAAGACATGAGGGTTTCAGGTATTTGCGAGGGCTATTGCAAGCATAAAAATTTTTACTCAGTAGATAGGAA
>CBDUSJ010000212.1:0-5325 GCA_965369845.1 uncultured bacterium
AATAGAACACGGATGACACGGATTTAACAGATTTTCACTGAAAAATAAATCTGTGTTAATTAGTGTAATCTGTGGCAGTATCTTTTGTATTTTCATCAAGCCACAGATTTCTCAGATTTTCACTGATATATTTTATTTATATTTAAGAAAATCAGGCAATTATAAAACATTTGTAAACATTATTTAAAAATAAAAACCCTCAAGCAGAAAAATATTAATTTTGGTTTACTGAAAAATATATTTCATCAACTGCTTTTACAGCACGGTCAGAAAAAAAATCACAAGCCGGGAACAACCTAAAAATTCCATTGTCGGTAACGTCAGGATTACAAATTAATAATACATCTGCCTGATCGTTTCTGTTGCACATCTCGCTATACGTAAAAACCGCTCTGTATCCATCATCAGCAGCAACAACGAACAGGCCTTCACGCAGAGCTTTTTTGGTTCTTTCGATTTTGTCGATAAAATAATTCTTTAAATTAATTCCGGTAAATGGCTGTGTGGAATGAATCCCTCTTCCTCTTCCATAGAAAATTGTAAACATGGTTTGTTCCGGTATTTCTGACGGATTTGCAGTAAGAGTTTCTAATATTTCATTTTCTTTATAAACATCAATTTTCGGTGAAAACAATGGTTTTTTTCCTTTTTCCACCTTAAATGTTTTATCGTATGATTTAACATTTATTTTAACAGGCTTTGAAATATTTCTTTCTGTGATAAGATCGCGTGCAACAATTAGTTTACTACTTTCGGGCAGAGGCCATAATTCATTTGTTTTGGATGGAACAATTCTCATCACCTTTGTAGCAATGATAATTTCATGTAAGTGATTCGGATAAAATATTTCTCCCCAACTCACTACAACTTTTTCTCCCGCCTCGTTTTCAACTTCAACATACAAATCAATGATCGGTTTGAATTGCCCTGCATTCTTTTTATCCAAATGACGCTCATTTAAAATGTCGTATAAAGAATAACCATCGTAACGATACGCTCCGACAAATTTATCGCCATCATTATCCAAAACGGTTTCTTTAACTATGATACTGCGTAAAGGCAATTTTGAAAAATCTACTTTACCGGGGTTTTTTATTTCTCCCGTTACCTCAATATCGAGAGTTTTTAATTTGTAAGTTTCTGCATTATCGTAAAAATCGTTTGTGAGATCAGCGGTGTCGGCACGTATTGAACGTTCGCCTGTATTTTGTTTCTCGCTAAACTTTAAATTATTTTCAGTTTGATTATTGCACGAAACTAATGTAATAAACATAAGCAAAATGATAACTTTTTCTTTACTTTTTTTCATAATGATTTTCATAATGTTTGAAATTGTTCATGAACAGGTTTTTGTACGAAAAAGAATTTAAAGTGACCCCGACGGGACTCGAACCCACAACCTTCAGAACCGGAATCTGACATTCTATCCAATTGAACTACGGGGCCGGTTTTAGGTGCAAAATTATTATTTTCTTTTGTGAATGTGTCAATTTTTTTATTTTTGTTGTGATTAACGCTATTTGATAATCCTGTATTTTAATTACGTATAGCAATTAATGTGAGAATTCTTAAATACAGATTTCCTGACTTCATGGGAAATAAATATGACACCAAGTAGTAACGAAATAAGATTTAAGAATTTAGAATTAAATTAGAAGAATCTACCACTCCCAACCAAAGCCCGATTGAAGTATATAATCCGTTTCGCTTGCCCCTTCTGCAGGACGATTATCATAGTTAAAAGATACCCCTACTTTAATATAGAAATTATAGGGAATATCGTATTTAATATCCAGGTTTGAATCCAATCTCCACCTACCTTTTTCAGTAAAACTAGGGTAAGCCATTACTATTGTTAAAAGGCTGAAATCTCCGATATCAAATAAATTCAATTCGGTACCGAGATAACCTTCCCAGGAAGATCGGTCAACTGTTTCATTTGAATACGTTTCAATGTTCCTGTTTACGCCAAGTTTTACACCCCAATAAGCAAAATTGGTGCGAATAATAAATCTTCCCATACCGATTTGAGCATTCGTTCGAAGATCCAATTTTTGCTCTGTGTTCGACAATAAGCTTATGGTAGCTATTGAAAACCACTGGCGGGGAAGAAAGTACAGATAATTCAGTATAACTTCATTTCGTTTTATTTGCTCAATATCATCCTGAGTTGACCAAAGGGAGTTAAATGATAAATCTGTATTCCATTTTTTGGCTCTATAACCAATTGTACTGTGGGAAGTTAATTGATGTAAGTTTTCTGCTTTCGTTAAACTTAAACTAAGGTCGATAGAAGCGTACAATCTGTCGAAAAAACCCTTTTCAAACGGGCTTAGAAATACAATATTATTAATTTTACATTCAACAACGGTGCTGTCTTCGGTTAATATATTGACTTTGGAACCGCTTGTTGATGATAGTCTTCCAAAATAATTCATATCGTCATCAGACAGGATTACCAAAAATAGAGTTTCAGTATAAACTTCTTTTACTTCATTCCATTCAATTTTAAAATCTCTATCGCTGTAATCAGTTTCTATTTGCACAATTCCCTTATCCATCGATTTTATTTCACCTACAATAATATTGTCATTTTTGAAAATGAGTGTGTCGATCTGAGAAAATACAGAGGAATATGTAATAATTATCAGTACACAAATAAGCTTGAATTTAATAAAGAATTTAAAAGAATATGCAATCATTTTTTTATTTAATAACCTTCATAGTTGTTGTGGCTAGAAGAATGTTAATCATATATATTTATTGTTTTATCTTATTTATTATTTCTATTCCCTTATCGACAGACCTCAGATGCAAATCCATTTGAGGGAATGGTATTGAAATGCCCTCTTCTTGGAGTATATCATGAATTTTAAACATTACTTCACTTCGAATACGTATCCACTCACCGGAATATGAAGTCCAGAAAAGCAACCTGAAATCGAGTGAGCTTTCACCTAATGCATTAAAGTAAACATACGGAGCAGGGTCACTGATTACATCCGGGTGCTCTTCAAGAACCTTTAATAGCAACTCCTTTACCTTGTGCGGATCCGACCCGTATGCAACTCCGGCAATTATTTCTATCCTTCTTCGTTGATCAGAGAGTGTCCAGTTCACCACTTCATTGGATATTAATTGCCCGTTGGGAACAATCACTTCTGCACCGTCAAAAGTCCTCACATTGCTTGAACGAATACCTATGGATTTTACACTTCCTATAAGCTCACCCACTTCAATTGTATCGCCAATTTGAATTGGGCGTTCAAATAGCAGGATAAACCCCGATACAATGTTGTTAAAAATATTCTGCAAACCAAAACCGATACCAACACCAAATGCCCCCAAAAGTACGGTAAGATTATCAATACGCATTCCGGCAGCACTTATAGCAAGAAGAACACCAATTGTAATAATGCTATAACGCACCATCATTGCAATTGTATGCGGAACACCCTTGGCAAGACTTAACTTATTAAGAACATCCTGCTCCAGGAGGATGCGGATCATTTTTGAGATAAGGATGGATAGCCAGATCACCAGAAAAAATATAACGATATTCCATAGGGAAAAAGAAGTTGAGCCTATGTTTATCTCGTTAGTAAAGAAGGAAATAACGGCGTCAACAATGGGCCGTTTAATGTTGATGACATTCATAATTGTGAACAACCAGAATATAACGGCAAAAAAATTAATTATATTTATCGCTTTCTTTTTCAGATAATTACCATACAGGCGGATAACATTAAATTTTCGGAAATATGAACTTTCAATCCCGACATCTATTAGTCCGTTGATAATAATAGCCGTTGTAATAACCAATATGCCGCTAAGAACATTTGCAATTGTAAAATTCAATGTTATTTCGGCAAGCATTGTAGCTCCGGATAACGCTCCAATAAATCCGGTTAAGGCAAAACCGAAATGAATAATAATCAATACGATAATAATATTATTCAAGAATTTTCCGGATAACTGGTGCCTGTAAAAATAGTTTCCCAAACTCCAAAGAGCGATCATCTCTATCAGGATAACCGTAACCATATTGAAGAGGGAGAACAAATTGGCGGCTGGAAATATAATATGTGCCAACTGTAAATAAATTATAATCCCAAACAAGTAAAGATACCTGAAGAATTTTCTGTCAACATAAGTTTTTGTAATAATAATGAGAGGAATTGTAACAATAAACACTACGATATTCTTAAAAAGTTCGGGGCGGTTTGGAAATATCAATATGGAAGCAAAAATGCCCAAAATTAAAGCGGCGCTGATGCTTTGCGAAAATATTTTCACCAGCATCTGCAGATAAAATGAATTCTCATTGAATTTCGCTTCTAATATCCGTTTCTTGATCATCTTGAAAGCTATGATTAGGATAACTATCAGGAACAATTGAAATACAATATTGGGAATACTGTCTTTTAGATATATTCCTAATTCAATTACTTCCATTTGATAAAATAACAAAAGTGGTTCCTTGAATTTCCAGTTGTTCTTGCCGGTATAATTTATTGAAAAAACAGAAGGTTGATTTTGAGCAAAAATTTCACTTTTTTTATTGAGACGAACTTTATCAACCATATCGATATACTCATTCAAAATCACATATTTTTCCGTGGTGCGGTCAAGCATCGCAAGTAACTTATCATTTTTTTGTTGCAACTGTTCTACGACACCATCCAACCGGGATATCAGCTCAACAACACGGTGAACAATAGTAGGTTCCGTTTCCTCTTTTTCTATGATAGTTTTGGTATTTTTCCACACCAGTATCTCATCTTCAAAGTCATGTTTGTAATTGTTCAGAATTTTAATGTCAGAGGCAAGTGAAGTTTTCTCATCGTCCAGAACATCGGCAAATTTCTTCCAATAAACCTTTTTATTATTCAGGTAGCGAATATTCTTTGTTTTCAGATCCAGGGCCATGTCGGTTTTAAGCAGTCCATTCAAATACTCAATTAGTGAATCATTTTTAACCTCCATTTTTTCAATCTCCTTATCGGATAACAATGTCTCATACAACCTGCCGGTTTGAGTCCATACCTCGCCCGATTTTATAGAGATTTCAGAAACCTTTATGGTTTTTACTTCTTTTAGTGCTGTATCAGAAGGAAGAATGTTTGTTTGTTGTCCTACAGTCAATAATGAGCTAAGCATCATCAATAGTGGCAGGAATAATTTTACTGATAAACTATTGGTTTTCATATTCACCGAATTAAATTTGAAAAATAATTAAAGCTTCCTCATTAACAAAAGCAGGAAGGTATTTGGCTATCAGATTGACATACTGCATATTTAGGTCGCAACGTTAATTATATGAAA
>CBDUSJ010000213.1:0-5324 GCA_965369845.1 uncultured bacterium
TAGAGAAGAAAAAAAAGTCCCCTCTCCTATTTAGAGAAGGGTAGAAGGCCATTACAAAGAAGATAAAAAAAAGTCCCCTCTCCTATTTAGAGAAGGGTAGAAGACCATTACAAAGAAGATAAAAAAAGTCCCCTCTCCAAATTGGAGAGGGGATTTAGGGGTGAGGTTAAAAACATTATTTACACCCACCCTACATGTCTGAATTCCTGAACTATGGAATTTTATAATGCGGTTTTACTCTTTTTCTTTGGCTTGTTCATCAGCTTGTTTCTGGAATTCCTCGATCAGTTCTTCGGGTGTTTTCCCAAGAAATTTCAGTGAAACCTCTGCATCGTCTGCAAACTCGTTGTCAGGGTATTTGACAAGAAATTCTTCGTAAATTGATTTTGCCATCGGCAACAACCCGAGATTGTTTTCATAAACGTAGCCGATAAGGAACAAAGCTTCCGGCGCTTTTTTATAATCGGAATATTCCTTAATGATCTTTCCGTAACATTCTATTGCTTTTTTCGAACGGTTTGTGTTCATGGCAATATCACCGGCTTTGAAAAGATATTCAGGTGCAAGCGAATCTGCGGGAAATTTTTCGGAGAACTCAAAATAAGCGGTTATCAGTTTATCTACTTTTTCCTTGTTGAGTGTTCCGCTTTCTGAAAACAATTCGTTTTCAAGGGCGCTGATTTTTTTATTGTCTCTTTCCCTTGCCGATTGACAAGAAATGAGCGCTACTAATATTAATATCACGACGGCGTGAAATTTTGTGAATTTTTTCATGATAAGTTAAATATTTATTAAAATTAATTTATTAATGAGTTTTCTTTTTTTTATGTGGGAATATCATTTTGTATTTAACATCAACGTTACCTTTTGAAATGTCGGTCAGTTTTCGCTTTAGAAGCATTTTCCTGAGATTGCTGATATGATCGACAAACAGAACGCCTTCAAGATGATCGTATTCGTGCTGTATTATTCGTGCAACTATCCCTGAAAATGTTTCCTCGTGAATTTCAAAATTCTCATCAAAATATTCCAAAACTACCGTTTCATTTCTCAGAACATCCTCATGAATGTTGGGAATACTCAGGCATCCTTCTTCTATTATTATTTCTTTGCCCGTTTTCTCAACAATAAAAGGGTTTATAAAAACTTTCTTGAA
The DNA here is from genome assembly GCA_965369845.1 of uncultured bacterium. Taxonomy (GTDB): domain Bacteria; phylum Bacteroidota; class Bacteroidia; order Bacteroidales; family 4484-276; genus CBDUSJ01. The sequence goes on from CBDUSJ010000213.1 coordinate 1,157, forward strand.
ATCTTTAACTTCCGGATATTTTTCGGCATAAGGCGATGCGTCAACAATAAACAGACTAATTGATTTATTGATCTGCGGAGCTGCCAATCCCACTCCATCAGTAACGTGCGTGGTTTCAAACATGTTGTCGATGAGGTTTTTTAGATCAGGATAATTTTCATCAATTTCGTATGTTGGCCTTCGTAAAACCGGATGACCGTAAGCTGTTACTGGTAAAACCATTTGCTTATTATTTTATAAAGTTACTTTTAATAATTTCGAATCTAAATAATTCTGAAGAATCAGGACGGCGCTAACACTATCGACAAGCGCTTTATTTTGCCTTGCTTTTTTCTTCAGTCCTGCATCGAGTATTGCCTGCCGGGCTATTTTTGAAGTAAACCTTTCGTCGTATCTGTCAACCGGAATTTCAGGAAACTGCTTTTTCAATTTTTTGACAAAAGGCTCGATAAACCTTGAAGCATCAGAAGAAGAATTATCCATATTTTTTGGTTCTCCCACAACTATCCGTTCAACATTTTCCTTTGAAATGTATTTTGATAAATAGCTGAAAATATCTTTGGCATGAACTGTTGCAAGGCTTGTGGCAATCATCTTTAATTCATCAGTAACAGCAAGTCCAACTCTTTTCTGTCCGTAATCGATAGATAGAAATCTTCCCATTTTATAGTGTTAAGTCAACGTAGAACGAAATGCAAAATTATAAAGAAAATGAGAAATAGTTCAATTTTTATCTATTTTTGAAACATCATAAATAAATATATTATGAAAGAATTAAGAAAAATAATAGAATTGGCTTGGGAAAACCGAAGCCTGCTAAAGGAAAATAATACCATCGAAGCTATTAAGCAGGTTATTTCCTTGTTGGATAATGGGAGTATTCGGGTAGCTGAACCTGCCAAATACGGATGGGTTGTAAATGAATGGATTAAAAAAGCAGTAATTTTGTATTTTCCTTTAAAAAAGATGAAAACAAGTTCAGCAGGAGTTCTTGAATTTTTTGATAAAATCGACCTGAAAAGAAATTATGAGGATTTGGGTGTAAGAGTTGTACCACATGCCGTAGCAAGATACGGGGCTTATATCGCCAGGGGAGTTGTGATGATGCCTTCGTATGTTAATATTGGCGCTTATGTCGATAGCGGGACAATGGTGGATACCTGGGCAACGGTAGGTTCATGCGCACAAATTGGTAAAAATGTTCACCTGAGCGGTGGAGTCGGAATAGGTGGTGTGCTTGAGCCGGTACAGGCTGCCCCTGTGATCATCGAAGATAATTGTTTTATCGGATCGCGTTCTGTAATAGTTGAAGGCGCCAGAATTGAAAAAGAGGCTGTGCTTGGCGCAAATGTTGTGATAACAAAATCAACGAGAATTATTGATGTAAGCGGCGCTGAACCAAAGGAGATGAAAGGTTTTGTGCCCGAACGGTCGGTTGTGATACCGGGAACATTCACCAAAAAATTCAACGCCGGCGAATACCAGGTTCCGTGCGCTCTGATAATTGGCAGACGCAATAAATCTACTGATTTGAAAACTTCGTTAAATGATGCATTACGTGATTATGAAATTCCTGTTTGATATTCATTAAAAAACTTAAATATGAACAAGAAACGATCAAAATATGTACTTATTCAAACTGCATCAATCGGGGATGTTGTTCTTACAACTCCGGTGATCGAAAAACTTGCATTTAAAATTCCCGGTGTTGAAATTGATTTTTTGGTAAAAAAGGGAATAGAAAGCCTCGTATCAACCAATCCTCAGATTCATCATGTCCTGGTTTGGGATAAATCAACAGGAAAATACGGGAATTTGTTTAAACTTATAAAAAAAATACGAAAAAAAAAATACGACTGTGTAGTTAATTTCCATCGTTTTTTCTCCAGCGGAATAATTACAATGTTTTCCGGTGCAGAGGTTACAATCGGATTTAATAAAAACCCTTTATCTGTATTTTTCACAAGAGCTGTAAAACATAAAATATCTTCAAAACCGGAAAAAAGTGTACATGAGATTTATAGAAACCTCAGACTGATTGAACGGATAACCGATCATGATTTTAAATTTCCGGTAAGACTTTATCCGGCAAGGGAAGATTTTAAAAAAGTTTCTCAATATAAAAACAAAAAATATATCTGCATTGCCCCAACGTCTTTGTGGTTTACAAAGCAATATCCTGTTGAAAAATGGATTGAGTTTTTAAATGAATTGGATGACAAGTTGCAAGTCATTTTTTTAGGGTCAAAGTCCGATGGTGATTTTTGCGAAAAGATCATAAATAGAACACACCATAAAAATTGCACGAATCTAACGGGTTTGCTGTCCTTTCTCCAATCAGCCGCACTGATGAAAGATGCCCTGATGAATTATGTAAACGATTCGGCGCCTCAACATTTTGCTTCGGCAATGAATGCGCCGGTAACTACCATATTTTGTTCAACGGTTCCTGCTTTTGGTTTCGGGCCGCTTTCTGACAACTCTGCTGTTGTGGAAACTAATGAAATATTAAGTTGCAGGCCATGTGGACTTCACGGATTCAAATCATGCCCCGAAAAACATTTTAAATGTGCGATGTCGATTAAAAAAGAACAATTAATTGACCGGTTAAAATAAATTCATTCTACTTTTGTAAATCTTTTTTAAAAATGCAGGAAATTTCCTGTCATGATTAGTAGAATTATTGAATTTTTACTTTCAAAAAAATGGATGAAGAAATAATCAAAATTGTTGAGGTTTTAAAATCGAGGGGTACTATCCTGTATCCTACCGATACGATTTGGGGAATAGGATGTGATGCCACAGATGCCCGTGCTGTTGAAAAGATTTATAAAATTAAAGGAAGAGTTGAGAGTAAAAGTCTGCTTATTCTTGTTGATGATGTTGATAAAATATATGATTACGTTAGTGATGTTAATCCCGTAATTATTGAGATTGTCCGTAATTATGACCGGCCTTTGACGGTAGTATATTCCGGGAGCAAAAATCTTGCAAAAGGAGTTTATGCTCATGACCATACCATCGGTATTCGCGTTGTAAAGGAAAAATTTTGCCGTAAATTGATAAAAAAATTCGGGAAGCCAATCGTGTCAACTTCAGCAAATATTTCAGGCGAACCTTCACCGGTTACATTTCAAAATATTTCGGAAAAAGTTATTAACGCTGTCGATTATACAGTAAATTATAACCGCACAAAAATTGGCTTCATGAAACCATCAAAAATCATCCGGGCGCAGGAAGATGGTAGTTTTATTATTATTCGTCCGTAAAATGATTTCCTACATCTTATATTTTTGCCTTTAGAAATGATGATTTTTAAAACTGAAAAATGATGTTCGCGCATCCATCCTCCCGTACGGGCGGATAAGTTTCGCGGCTAAAATTATAAACACATGAAAAATTTGGTATGAAAAAAAACGGATATTTGGTTTTGATTGGAGGAGCTGAAAAACGGTCGGGTAAGATGACGGTTCTTAGAAAAACAATAGAGTTGAACAACGCACAAACTGTAGTTGTAATACCAACTGCATCTTCGTATCCGCGTGATGTTGGCAAAAGTTATTATTACATATTCCGTGATCTTGGGGCAAAAGATGTTTATATTTTTGATATTCGCTCAAGAGAAGAAGCTGCAAAAAAGGAGTATTTAGAAAAAATCGAAGATGCCGGCCTGATATTTTTTACCGGTGGCGATCAGGTTAAACTTGTCGAAAAAATTCATCATACAAAACTATTTGAAAAAATCAAGAAAAAATTACTACAAGGTGCTACAGTAGCGGGAACCAGCGCCGGCGCAGCCGCAGCAGGCGATCCTCTCATTTATTATGGAGATTATAAAGGTTTCAAAAAAGGTGTGGTGCGTTATTCCGAAGGTTTTGGCTTCCTGAAAAATATCACCATCGATACACACTTTACTAAAAAAAACAGAATATACCGCCTCTCGCAATTTCTTTTGAGCGGTTTAAGTAACAGAGGCATTGGGATTGGTGAAGATACAGGGATAATTATTTCTCCTGATAACAAATGTGAGGTTGTCGGCAGCGGAATGGTCACACTTCTGAATTCAAAAAAGGTAACCTATTCCAATTATAAGGATATTTATAATTACGATCCGGTAACCGCTAACGGAATTAATTTAGGATTTTTACATACCGGCGCAGTATTTAAC
>CBDUSJ010000214.1:0-5317 GCA_965369845.1 uncultured bacterium
CCCCCAATAAATCCCACCAGGTTTTCCTCGTTGTCAAGTTTTAGTTTTTTTCTTAATCGGTAACGTTTGGTGTTGACCGATTCAAAACCGATATTCAACATCTGTGCTATCTCTTTTGTGGATAGGTTCATTTTAAGATATGCGCAAAGTTTTAATTCATTTTGTGTTAGGTTTGGATAGTCACGCGTAAGTTTCTGAAAAAAGCCTTTGTGTACCGACTCGAAATGCAATTTAAACTGATTCCATTGTTCGTCCAGGTTGGTGTTGCTGTCTATCTCCCTGACCAGGTTTACAAAATAGGCGTTTTTGTCCGCGTTTTCATCGGCGACGGCTTGCCGTGCTATTTTCCTGATGTTACCAAGTACTTCGTTTTTGTTAAGGATGTGCAATGTTGACGTGGAAAGTTCTCTGTTCTTCTGCTGTAGTTTTTCTTTCTGCAACTTGTTTATCTGTTCTTCGGCAAACAAAACATGTTGGAGGTGTTCATTCTCTTTTTTCTTTCTTTCCATGTCCAGCCTGTGCAATTCATTTTCCCTTTCGTGTAACTTTTTTCTTTGGCTCAACGATTTACGCTTTACGCTAAATAAAAAAATAAATAGTATAGATACAACCAGCAGAGCCAGCCCTGAAATGATAAAAATGATCTTCTGGTTTAGCTGTATTTTAGCCTCATTTTTAAGGATGGCATTTTCTTTCTCTTTTTTCTCCGTGTCGTACCTGACTTCAAATTCGGCTACCTGCCGGTGTTTTTCCTCATTGAACATTGTATCTTTCAATGCCGAAAATTCTTTAAAGTAATTTAATGATGTCTCGAAATTTCCCAACCGGCTGTTTGCCTCCGAAATACTTTTTAAGCTGCGCAGTTCCTGTGCTTTCATTCCCTTTGATTTCGAAATATCCAAACTTCTCCCGAAATATTCCAGGGCCTGGTTGAATTTCCCCTGAACAAGCATCAGTCTGCCTATATGGTTGAGGGTTATCGCTTGCGAATTGAGTTGGCCCAGTTCTTTAAAAATCCTGTTGGCATCATTAAAATTCCTTAACGACTTTTCATATTTTCCCTGTTTAAGAAAAACCAATCCGAGATGACTCAGGCGGATGCCTATTTTACCCTTGTTCCCAAGCTTTTTATCAATCTCAAGCGCACGGTTTAGATAATCAAGGGCGGCGTCATAATTGTTCATTGCTTCGTAAGCCTGGCCAATATTGCTCAATCTAATGGCCTGCATTGACATATTTCCTGCAATGATGGCCTTTTCAAGGGCTTCGTTATAATATTCAATTGCCCTGTCATATCTTTTCCAGGAAAAATAAACCTTGCCAATGTTATTAAGGTCTATCGAAATGTATTCGTCAATTTGTCTTTCCTCGTCCATAACCAGGACATGGCTGAAAAAAGTAATGGCTTTATCGTATTTGCCCCAGGAAAAATATACATTACCCAGGTTGTTCAGGTTGTTGGCAATTTCTTCAACGTCATCTATTTCACGGGCAATAGCCAGTGCTTTATGGAAATATTCCTCTGCATAATCAAATTGCGAAAGGTCATTGTAACAATAGCCGATATCACCTAATCTTTCACAATATTTTTTCGACTGCGGTCCGTTCAATTCCTTCTCGGTTTCTGCTGAAAGTTTATAAAACACTATGGCTTTGTAGAGATCGTTTTTGTAAAACCAAGCATCGGCAATAACTTTGTTTGCTCTTGCAATCTGTTGATTGTAATTTCTGTTTTCTGCATATTGAAGCGCTTCTTTTGATGTTTCAATTGATTTGTCAAGATCGGTTTCCAAAAGAGCTTCTGCAAGATTTAGCAAATGATTGATTTTTTCAATTCCTGATGATCTTTCAATCAGAAATTTCAGGCTGTCCGGTAACTCCTGAGCATTAAGGAATGTGAAAGAGCCTGTAAAAAGCAGTGTAAAAAATAATAATACTTTAATGTGTCTGATTTTTTTTAACAAAACATTCAATAATTTTGCCTGTATAAATTCTGTGATAATCATTTTTCGAATAGTACTTTTTTATACCCGAATCAAGAAAATTAGATGGTTTTATATCGTCAAAATATAATTTTTTACATTCGATAAGTAATTTTGCCTGCTCAAAATAAATATTACCAAGAGAGCTTTTGAACGGTTTTAGTCCGGTAGCATCTATCTTGTCCACATCACGCCCGGAATGTGATCCGCAATAATTTAAAATATGTCTGTCGTTTTCCTCAAAAAATGATAATGTGAAATAATCATATTTCTCAAGAAAAAGATATGTGTATCTCTGGGTCCTGACATATACCGTTGTTATCGGTTTATTCCACAAATATCCCATACTTCCCCATGCGGCTGTCATAGTATTAAAATCATTGGCCCCCCTGCTGTAATAAGCATCCAGTCATAACCAATCAACTTAATGATATTGCTTGATATCTTCTTCGGGTCAATTTTATTAAATTCTGTTTGCATCCTGTTAAATTATATTTCTGATGTAATAAAAGCCTCGTATAATAATATTTCCAAAAATAATATATTCATAGAAACATTTCCGAAAAAATGGTATTTTTTTAATTATGGTAACTAATCAGATTAAATTAACAATGATGAGTCCGGTCTAAAAACTATGAAAAAGAAATTTTACGCAAAGTTGCCAAGACGCAAAGTTGTGAATATCTGGAGGATAAGTTTTTGCAATTTTGTGCTTTTGCGAAAATCAGGCTTTTTAGACCGAACTCAATGATTATTTTTTAACAAATATTATTTTTGAATAGTGGTAATCCATCCATACGGATTTCTTTTAGTAGTACGGACTTGCTTCGCTTCGTATGACTGAAAGAAATCAGTATGGACGGACGCCCTTCGGTTGTAAGGGAAATATTGGAAATAGAGGTTTAGCCTTTTCAACACTTACTTACAATTTATACACAATTACTAATTTTTCAGCCACGCATACAAATTGTTTATTGCACTGGGATACATTTTTGATGTACTTTTACAAGCTAAAAAAAATTATTATATTCAATAAAATTATATCATTAAAAAAATGAAAAAAGCAAAAGTTAGTTTAATTAGTTTTCTAATCCTCATCGGATCTTTTTTAGTATTCCAATCATGCAAAAAAGATGTGAGTAACAACAATCCCAATCCGACAAATATCGAAGATCTGGTAATCTCCGATCAGTTTAACTACAAAACTTCGAGCGAGGTTGCATTTGATATTTCAGTTAAGACCAACCAGGACGTCCCGCTAAAAAATGTCAGGATTGACTTATACAGCGATTTTCAGGAGAATGGTGGCAAAATATTGGGAAGTGGAATGACCGATGAAAATGGTAAATTCATAAGAGTTCACCCTGTTCCTGCATATCTCGACAAATTAGTAGTTGCAACCAATTATCTGGGCTTACCAAACGAAGTGGAAGTACAAATATCCCCGGAGAATGTTATTCAGGTAACTCTTGGCGGTAGTCCGTCCAAAAAGTACAAGCATAGCAGTATTCCGTATAAATCAGTGAACTCGGTATATCAGCCTATGGGTACTTATGATGCAAATGGTGTTCCTGATTACCTCGAATCCGTAAATGATAATATTGATCCTGAATTTCTGGATGATATAAATGCATCATTTCCCGAAAATCAACCTGTTCCCCAATTTCATCCTGAATATGTTTTGCCTGATAATGAATACGATTTCAAATTACTTGAACCATGTGATGTTTGGATTACATTTATACACGAGGGAGCAGGTTACAAAAATGTACTTGGGTATTTTACCTACACCATTGGAAATGCCCCTGTAAGCCCTGATGAGATCGATACCATCAGCATTATCTTTCCGAATGTATCGTTTGCAGGTAGCGGTGGTGGGCTTATTTCAGGGAACAAGGTTTACCTGGGCCAGTTTCCTACAAATACAGCAATTGGCTGGGTACTTATTGCTGATGGCTATGATTTTGGAAGCGGTACGATCACCAACGGAAAGGGAATTTATTTTTCAAATCCGGTACTGAACCCGGAAATTGATCCGGATAAAAAACAACATGCTGTACACTTGCTTGACAATGGTCGTGACATCTTCCTTTTAGGATTTGAGGATTTGAATCGTGAACAATGGTGCGACAACGATTTTAACGATGCCATGTTTTATGTAACAGCAAACCCGATACAGGCGGTCGATATCACCGGATTCCAGACTATAACCTACACCTCTGATGACCAGGACGGAGATGGTGTGCCAGATAGCTTTGATGATTATCCTGATGATCCTGACCGGGCATTTAACAACTATTACCCCACGATAGATAATTTTGGCACTCTTGCTTTCGAAGATTTATGGCCAGGCAGGGGCGACTACGATTTTAATGATATAGTAATAGATTACCAATTTAATCAGGTAACTAACGGAGGTAATGAGGTTGTTGAAATTCTCGGGAATTTTGTTTTACGGGCCATGGGAGCTTCATTTAAAAATGGTTTTGGGTTTCAAATGCCTATGCTGCCAACTGACATTCAATCAGTGACCGGACAGAATTTGGAAGCCGGCTTGATAACACTTAATGGGAATGGGACCGAATCGGAGCAGGATAATGCTGTAATTATCCTTTTTGACAACGGATTCAATGTTTTGCCTTCCCCGGGTTCAGGCGTAGGCGTTAATACAACCATCGAAGGACCATACGTACAACCCGACACCATGGAACTGCAAATCCTGTTAAATACTCATCTTCCCTTGTCAGAGGTTGGCCTGCCACCGTACAATCCTTTTATTTTCACAAATTCGATAAGGAGTAACGAAATTCATCTATCCGACAAACCGCCAACCAATCTGATGAACTTTGAAAAATTCGGGACCTTCAATGATGACAGCAAACCGGATCAGGGTAGATATTACAAAACGAATTCAAACCTGCCCTGGGGCTTACATATCATCGAATCGTTTGATTATGCTGTTGAGAAAACTTCTATTGTTTTGGGTTACAATTATTTTGGTAACTGGGCCGAAAGTTCCGGTCAGACATACAGCGATTGGTTTACTGACAACCAGGGTTATCGAAATCCTCAAAATATTTATAACAAGCAATAGTAATTTTTCATTTCCTATGTTTTTTTGTTAATAATTTGAGTTCAAGTCCCCACACCTCCGAGGGGACTTTTTTTAATGCAATTATTAATGACATACTGAATTACCCCAAGTTTCACACTTAAGAAAAATTAATTTTTTTTATGAAGTATTTTTTCATGTTTGACGTATTATTCAGATATTTGCTACTTAATCAAAAAAATAATAATTCTATGGAAATAACTGTAATCAACGAATTTATTAA
>CBDUSJ010000215.1:0-5300 GCA_965369845.1 uncultured bacterium
CCCAAATTTAAAACTTCCTGGTCGTTTGATAATAATATTGGTTATTTATATTCTAATAAAGGGGATTATGAGCAAGCGAAATCTTATTATGAAAAAGCACTTTTGATAGAAAACGATAAAGTATCATTATTACTTAAGCTGGTAGATATAGAAATACAATTGGGGAATTTCACTAAAGCTCTGGACCAAAATCTAAAGGCATTAAAGAAATGTAAAACATCCAATGATAGCTCTGAAGTTTACGGTTCACTTGAGTCGTATTATGAATTTAGAGGACAAATAAATGAGTCAATCAAATATATGGAGCTAAAGTATAAAGAAATGGATAAATTTGGAACTCCATTAAACAATCTGGCACAAAAATTATTTGATGTAGATAAATATAATATGGCAGGTAAAAGCGATACAGCATTTCAGATACTAAAAGAAATTAAATCGCAATTTGAACCACCTCTTGATAATTTAGTATATTTTGGATATCTGTTTGTATATATTTACCTTGAAGATGTTGATAATGCTGAAAAAGCAATTGTGAATGCTGAAAAATTAGTTCAAAGTATAGGACAAGGAGATTTGCAACCTTCAATTTTTTATGGACATGCAAGAATATATGAAATTAAGGGTGAATATGACAAGGCTATTACTGGTTATTTACAAGGATTAGAACTTAGACCAACAGGAATCAGTACTTACAGAGCCATAGGACGTTGTTACAGAAAACTCAATAAATTCAAGAAAGCTGAAGAACATTTATTAATCGCATTAAAAGACTCACCTTTCAATCCTAAAAATAATTATGAGATTGCTCTATTATATCTTGATCTTGGAATTACAGAAAAAGCCATAGAATATTTGGAAAAAGCGAATGATATTTGGAAAGATGCCGACCCTGTATATAAACCTGCACAAAAGGCTAAAGAAAAATTAATTGAGATAAAAATTACATCTTGATGTTTTTTAATAATCGATCAACCGGTAAACTCATAATACCGGATTTTAAATAAATATAACGTAAAGCAGGTTGATTATCAGATAAAACTCTAAATGTTGATTTTGTGAATAGTTACAACCTACTCACAACGAGGGTAATATTTTACACACCGAAAATTTTTTTAATTTTTTTAAAAAAAAACTTGTGTTTTGAACTTATGTGCATTATCTTTGTGCCATAAAATTAAAAATAAGAAATATGTCCAGGCCGGAAAAAGAAAGAATAGTACAAACGCCACCAATTTTTGCAGAGTTTAAGCCCGTTGGGTTTGCCGCTAAATTATTGAATCAGACACAGCTCTCTCTTGATGAGTATGAAGCATTTCGTTTGGCCGACCATATTGGTTTATCTCATGCAGAAGCTGCTGAAGAAATGGAAATATCACGTTCCACTTTTTCCAGATTAATTGAAAAAACCAGAAAGAAAATAGCTGATTTTATAATACAAGGTAAATTGCTCACAATTGAAGGCGGAAATATACATTTTAGAAAAAATGTTATTCGTTGTCAGGATTGTGGGTATATGTTCAATATAGACATCAAAGAATCATTTATCAATTGTCCTGAATGTAATTCTAAAAACCTGATAAATCTTGCAGGTGGTTTTGGTCATGGAAGATGTTGTGTAGATTATAACTATAAAAAAGGAGGTAATTATGCCAAGAGGCGACAGAACAGGGCCGGAAGGAAATGGTCCAATGACAGGTAGGCAAATGGGATACTGTGCAGGCAACGAGTATCCGGGTTCTGCAAATCTAAATCCGGGATATGGAAGAAGATTTGGTAGGGGTTTTAATAGGTTATTTGGCCGTGGAAGAGGGTTGGGATTTGGACGTGATTACGGAAATTATTCCGATGAAAACATCCCAAATGTTTCAACAAAAAACGTACTTGAAAATGAGATCAGAAATCTCAAAGAAAGATTATCGATTTTTGAAAAACAACTCTCAAAAACAAAGGAAAATGACTAAGCCTGAAAAAAGCAGGTAATAAACTATTGCCTGCTTTATTTTTTTTGAAATAAAATTTAATTAAACAAATAAAAATAAACAAAATGAAAAACTCAGAAAAAAACGGAAATTTCGGAATGGGCAGAGGACTTGGCCTTGGTGGAGGACGTGGTCGTAATAAAGGTGGCGCTTTTGGGACAGGCGGCTTTTGTGTTTGTGCAAAATGCGGCGAAAAAGTTCCACACCAACAAGGCGTTAAATGCACCGGAATAAAATGCCCTAAATGCGGTACAACAATGATAAGAGAAGAATTGTTGAAAAATAAATAATCATAAACATAAAAAAAATGTAACCGTTCACAGGGTTAAATAAATATATTATTCATACCGACTTAATTGATTACCCGATATTTAACAAATATAATTAAAACGTAATCTGTGAAAATCTGAGTAATCTGCAGCTTAATTTTTTATTCTAAATTTATATTTAGCTTATAATTTGTCATTAAAATACTGTGGACGATTACAAAAAAATTTTCTATACCAAAAGAAAAATTTTATGAAAATTGCAATTGCAAGTGGAAAAGGAGGAACCGGTAAAACAACATTATCAACTAATTTAGCTGCTTATTTGGCAGAAAAAACAAAAATTGTTTTAACTGATTTGGATGTGGAAGAACCAAATTCGGGATTGTTTATTAAAGCTGAACTTATTAATGAAGAAGATAAATTCAAAATGATTCCCGAGTGGATAGAAAATAAATGTACTTTATGCGGATTATGTCAGGAAGTATGTAATTTTCATGCGGTAATACAACTTGGCACGATGATAATGATTTTCCCCGAATTATGTCATGGTTGTTATGCTTGTTCGGAATTATGCCCAACATCAGCCCTACCGATGATCCCACAAAAAATGGGTGAGCTGAAACATTATAAAAATGATAACCTGAGCTTTGTAGAAAGCAGGATTGAGATTGGACAGGAACAAGCAGTCCCTTTGATTTCTCAAACAAAGGAATATATTAATGAACATTTCTCCAAAGAGATTATCAAAATTTATGATTCGCCACCCGGAACATCATGCCCGGTAATAGAGGTAACCAAGGACGCCGATTTTGTTATTTTGATAACTGAGCCAACACCTTTCGGATTCCACGATTTAAAACTGGCGGTTGAAACAATTAAGAATTTGGGGAAAAATTTCGGAGTTGTTATCAATCGTTATGGCATTGGTAACGATGATGTTGTTAAATATTGCAAAGAAGAAAATATTCCTATACTTGCCAAAATACCAAATGACCGTCACATAGCGGAATTATATTCATCCGGTGAATTAATTTACCGAAAAGTTCCGGAAGTAAAACGGCAACTGGAAAAGATAAAAAATTTTATATTAAATTTAGATAACAGAGAAGTCGAATGAAAGAGATAGTAGTTATTTCCGGAAAAGGTGGCACGGGAAAAACATCAATCACCGCATCTTTTGCATATCTGGGAGGTAAAGATATTGTTGTAGCAGATTGTGATGTTGATGCGGCTGATATGCACCTTCTTTTGCAGCCCGATTTTGCAAAAACAGAAGATTTTTACAGTGGAGTTATCGCAAAAATCAATCAGGATAAATGTACTCAATGCGGAAAATGTGCAGAGGTTTGCCGTTTTAATGCCATACCAATAATAAATGCTCAATACATTGTTAAGCCATTAAATTGCGAAGGATGCGGATATTGTGCGCGGGTTTGCCCTACGGAAGCTATCGACATGGAAGAACAAAATGTAGGCAAATGGTATGTTTCCGACACAAAATTTGAAAACACATTAGTACATGCCAAGCTTAGTATTGGTGCGGACAATTCCGGTAAGCTTGTAGCAAAAGTTAAAAATGAAGCTAAGCGGATAGCAACAAAAAATAATAAAGATTTTATTGTAATAGATGGTGCGCCGGGAATAGGATGTCCTGTTGTATCATCACTTTCCGGTGCTAATTTCGTTATTTTGGTAACAGAACCGACTATTTCAGGTTTACATGATTTGAAAAGAGTTTACCAACTGGTAAATAAGTTTAAGATCAAAGCAGGTTGTATTATCAATAAATTTGATTTGAATTTACAGGTATCTAATGAAATTGAGAATTTTCTTGAAGAAAAAGATATTATTCATATCGCCAATCTGCCCTATGATGAAACTTTTACAAAAGCGATGACTATCGGGCAAACCATTGTTGAATATGACGAGAGTAATTTAAAAGAAATCATGATGGAAAGTTGGGGAAAAGTAAAACAAATAATAAGCTGAAAAAAGCCTAAATAAATTAAATTAGTAAAAAATGGTGAGAAAATTTAATGAACTTCTGGAAAACTGTTTTAAGTTTTACGGACATAAATGCCCGGCAATACCTCTTGGTATCAGAACCGGATTGACTGCTTTAAAAAAACTCGGAGTAGAAGATGCTTCAAACAAAGAGCTTTATTGTATTGCGGAAACAGGTCCTGTTCATGCGATGCACTGTTTCGTCGATGGTGTTCAAGTATCAACAGCTTGTACTTTTGGTGAGGGAAATTTTGAAAAGACCAATCGGGGAAAACTCGCATTTACGCTTATTGATGTAAAAGATAAAAAATCAGTCAGGATAGTAGTAAAACCAAAACTTCAAAAGAAATTACTTGATTCGGAATTTATGAAACTACGTTCACAAGGAATAAAGTCTGAAGATATTGACTCCCAAATCGTTAATCCCTTGATTCAAATGGTAATAACTTTACCTGAAAATGAGCTATTGACAGTTGGCAAAATAAAAGAAACTGACTTTAAGCCCCCTAAAGGTACTTTTAATTTAGTTATTTGTGAGGAATGCGGTGAAGGTGTTTTTGAAAATGCTATCCGTTACAAAAACGGAAAATTTATTTGTCAATCATGTTTTAATAACTTTTAAATTCAAAATTATATATGAAATTAGAACACATCGCATTAACTATTTCAGATCCGGCAGAGATTAAAAATTTTTACCAGGATATATTTGGGATGAACGAAGTAAGACACTTTATTTTAAAGAAGACTCTTGCTGAAAAAATATTTAATATTCCACGAGACACTTCTGTTTTTTACATGCAGAAAGATAAGCTGTTCCTGGAAATTTTTATATCACCCGGTCAGGATAAGCAAAACTTTAATCATATTTGCCTTGCAGTAAAAGACAGGGAACTGCTTGTTGAAAAAACCTGTAAAAAAAATTATGAATGTATTCGTATCGAAAGAGAACTGTCTGATTTGATTTTTATTAAAGATAAAAACGGAAATATTTTTGAGATCAAAGAGAAATAAATTCGTATTAATTAATAATTAAAAAAGGGAAATATTA
>CBDUSJ010000216.1:0-5296 GCA_965369845.1 uncultured bacterium
ACCAATTATCATTAAAAGTGTACCACTTTAAGAGAGAGTTTAAGCCTTCTGATTTCTCATTCGCTGGTGTTTTGATGAATACACGAATTAGCTGTCAAATTCAAGAAAACTAACACCTTTTATAATATTCCTTTTTCTGATATTTCCGACATGAAATTTAATGCATAAGTATTTTCAGGATCAATATCCAAACATCTTTGCATCATTTCCATAGCTTTAAAGATATCTCCAAGAAACATATATGCCTGCGCTATACTGATAAAGTATTCCGGTTGTCTATCGTCCAGACCGATAGCTTTTTCAAGCCAGTTAATTGCTTCAGAATATTTTTTTCTATACATAGCATTGTTTCCAATATCAAAATAAATAAATGGCGATTTATGATCAAATTTAATAGCTTTACTTAAATACTTATGACCTATTTTATGTTTACCCACAAAAGAGTAAGCCCTTGCAATATTGCAACAATAAATTGCTTTAAGCCTGTCGGGTTCATCTGAGTCAAGATGTTTAGTAAGAATATCGATATAGTATTTTCGTTTTGCAATAGCGTCTTTTCTTTTTATTAATCTACCATAATGATGAATAACGATATCCGAGTAAACAAACTCCCCTCCATTTAGTTTAATTGATTCTTCTGCTATTTCATAAACCGGATACGAAAAATACACTTTTTTAGAATTTTTTATTAATCGACATAATTGTTGGGTTTTATAACAAACATAAGGCTTGCTTTCTTCATAAAAATCGTTCTCACAGCGTATTGCGCCAAAAATCATCCTATTCAAATAGTCGCGTAGAAAAAGTGCTATTCCCCAATACTCGTTATTATCTACGATATTTTCTTTGATATAAAGTAAGTCAACATACGAAATCGATTCATCTGCATCCAATATCAGTATCCAATCTTTAGTTGATTGTTTTAGAGAAAAATTACGGGCTTCACTAAAATTGTCATTCCATTCGAAATGATAAATATTTGCCCCCAATGATTCGGCAATTTCAACGGTATCATCAGTTGAACCGGTATCAACAACTATTATTTCATCAACAATGGGCTTAACACTTTCAATAGCTCTCTTTATGTTTTTTGCCTCGTTTTTAACTATCATGCAAAGACTTATGGATATATTATGAAAATCTTCGTTAACCAAATATTCCCTCTGCGGATATCCCGGTATTGAACGAAAAAATGGAACGTTAAGTAACTGACAAGGGTTTTGACGTTGATACATCACTTCTGTAACTTCGATTGTTTTATTAAATATTTCATTTAAAAATTTATATCGAGGATACTTTTGTCGCAACCATTCATAAATTCTTATTGCATAATCTATATGGCCGGCATTTCTAATGCTTGTCGCATAATTCATCAAAAACCACTTTTTTTCCGGGTTGTTTTCATAAGCTGCTTTAAAGCCATTTGCTGCTTCAAGATAATTAGCATGTTGAAATGAGTTACATGCCGCCACAAAACGGGTATCATTTTCCTTTTTCTTTGTCGGTGAATAATAAGATAGTGTCATAATTAATTTGTTTTTACTTTTTGTCATTCAATAGTCATTTACTTTGTGTCATTCGATAGTCATTCAAATGACAGCAAAGCGGATGACGGCGAATCGTTATCAAATCCTGACCAATTCGCTTAATTCATTGTTTGTGAGGTCGCCTATCCATTTTTCGCCGGTTGAAACCGTTAAATCGGCAAGCTCTTTTTTTGAAATCAACATTTCATTTATTTTCTCTTCAAAAGTACCTTGCGTTATCAGACGGTAAACCATAACATTTTTTTCTTGTCCGATACGGAAAGCACGGTCGGTTGCCTGGTTTTCAACAGCAGGGTTCCACCACAAATCGTAATGGATTACATTGTTTGCGGCAGTCAGGTTAAGCCCTGTCCCTCCAGCTTTTATCGACAGGATAAAGGTTTTGATATGGCTTTTATTTTGAAAATCCTCGACCATTTTATCCCTATTTTTTCGCGAAACCCCACCGTGTAAAAATAAAGTCTCTGTATGGAAGCTATCGTAAATAATTTTTTCGAGCAATTTGCCCATTTCTTTGTATTGAGTAAAAATCAAGACTTTTTCGTTGTTCTCATAAATTTTTTCCAATAAGTTAATCAATATCATTGCCTTGCCCGAAAGTTCGGGATTAAAATCGTCCTTTTTCAAAAATTGGGATGGATGATTGCAAATTTGTTTCAAGGCTGTCATTAGCTTAAACACAAGTCCTTTGCGCTGAATATTTTTATCATCTTCAACCTGGTTTATCTCCTTCATTATATTGTTTACAACATTCTGATAAATACCGGTTTGTTGTTTGGTCAGGTTTGCGTATTTGTTATTCTCGATTTTATCGGGCAAATCGCTGATTACATTTTTATCTGTCTTTAAACGTCTGATAATAAAAGGTTCGGTAATTTGTTTGAATTTTTCTAATTTCTCGTGGTTACGGTCAATTTCTATCGGGTTTGCAAATTCTTTTTTAAAATATTTTACCGAACCGAGGTAGTTCTTATTTGTAAAATCAAATATGCTCCAATACTCCGACAAGCGGTTTTCGACAGGGGTTCCGCTCATGGCAATCCTAACAGGAGCTTTTAATTTCTTGACGGATTTTGTTTGCCCCGTGCCTGGGTTTTTAATATTTTGGGCTTCATCAATAATAACAAAAGCCCATTTTTTCCTGCTTAAAACATTTGAATCGCTTCTAACAATTCCATAAGTTGTGATAATAATATCAATATCATCAAAAATAAGTTCCCGGTTAGGGCCATGATAAATAGAAGCCTTCAGATCGGGAGCAAATTTTTCTATTTCTTTGGCCCAGTTTGTAAGCAAGGTTGTTGGCACTATTACCAGCCCTTTGTGTTTTTGGAGTTTGTTTTCCGATTTCAATTTCTGAATAGTTGCAATTACCTGGAGTGTTTTTCCGAGTCCCATGTCATCGGCTATAATACTGCCAAAACCGACTTTTGTATTTTTGTACAACCATTCGTATCCACGTTGCTGATAAGGCCGCAATTGTGCAATTATTTCTTTAGGAAGTTTAACGCTATCAGTATCTAACAAGTCTCTTATTATTTTTTTTGCTTTTTCTGACACATGGATTTTTGCCGATTGATATTCTTCGGTCAATGCCGCTTGCAAAAGTTCATTGGTGTTAAGTTGGGTGTCTTTTTGCAGATTGTTCAGAAGTTTTTGTATTTCGTCCTGATTTATAAGAATATACTGGTCTTTAATTTTTACAATTCCGGATAGTCCTTTTACAAGTTTTATAAATTCTTCGGTCGATACATTCTTATCGCCGAGTGCAATATTCCAATTGAAATCGAGCATTTTATCAAGGCTCAAATACGACTTTTCCGTTTTTCCGGATTCCGTGTCCGTTAGCGAAAGCGAAACTTTAGGACGGACCAGTTCTTTCAAGCAAGTCGGCAACAATATATTTATACCCAATAATTTTACTGTCGGGATAATCTTGAACAACACATCCGGCAAGGTTTCCGAATCGTATAATAATTCTTCTTTGCCCGACGATGCAATTACTTCTTTCAAGTCATCGAAATGATTACTGAGATTTGAGAGCGCCTCGAATACCGAATATTTGCTGTTGATGTATTTTTTTTGAGTCAGAAATTTATTCAGAGCAATAGGCGCTTTCAGGCTGTCTTTTTTATTTTCGACAAATAACGAAACCAAAAAATAGTTGTCTTCATCTTCGTCAATTTTTATCAAAGGGGCAAAATCCTGTTGGGCTATATAAAATTTACTTAACCATTTGTAAATTGACGAAGGCGTTTCTTTTTCGCCCAATTTGTTGAAAGCATTAGTTTCGTAAGCAAAAAACAATCGGGTTATCCTGTCATCAGAACTATAATCCGGCAACGACCCCCCGAAATTAGTTTCTACAAAATTATCAAGAAACAATGACGAAATAAGGATTATCTGCTCTTCGGGTGTTAGGTATTTTGTTTTGTACGATTTTTCGATAACCTGAACCAAATCAGGTGGTGTAAGCCGAACGAGCATATCGAAAATATTCTTTACGTTTTCGTTTACCAATGCCGGGATTTGCCTGATAATATATTCCTTCGAGCTAAGTTGCAGTATCTGTGGAATGTACGCGCTTTGTTGCAGCAATTTCAGCGAAAAATGATACACTGTATATAATGTACTTAAGTGCGGCGATAACCTATCGGCATATTTGCTCGGAATGGCATCAAGGTAGGCAATCAATTTATCAAACCCTCTCTTTTTGCTGAAATGTTTTTCATCATTATCAGAATATAAAATTGTATCGAAATAGAAAAACTCGCTATTGATAATAATTTCAGCATTTTGAAATTTCTCATATTCCGAAGCGAAATCAATTCCATTATCATCTTCACGCTTATTAATAAATTTATTGACACCTCTTGCCGTGGAATTATATGCCCGTTTCAAAACAGGTTTGAATTGTTTTGTACAGAAAAGGGTTTCGTCATCAAGCAGGGACAATATATTTTCTCTTAAATCAGGAATTTTCGAAAAGTCAATTTTATTAATAATGTCGGGTTTATTTTCGATTTTGGTTTTTGAGGCTTTTTCTGAAAAAAAGTTTTCGGTAAGCGGAATTCCTGTATGGCTGCCGTTTGAAATAAAGCCCTTTTTTTCAATTTCCTTAAAAACGTCTAATCCGTGAAGGTTGAAAACAATAAAAGGATTTTTATCTATTTCGTTTGCGATAATATAAATTACGGCAGCAATATGTTTGCACGGCACAGCCCAGTCGGGGCATGAGCAGCTCATATCGAAATCCTTCCATGAATTGGGAAATATTTTTATCCCGCTTTTTTTTGCAATATCAAAAAGCTCGACAGGTAATTCCCTGTTAATCAATTTCGATAGGATAAGTGGATTGTTGATTATCCCATTAATTAATTTCCGGTTTTCAGTATTTGAGAATTCAGGAATTGTAATTTTTATTCTGTACGGATTACGCTTTCTTCCCTGAACTTTGGCTTTTATAATATTTCCTTTTATTGAAATATCTTTTACCGAACCGTTTCCTGCATAACACCTGCCACGTGGCAAGCGGTTTGAATAATCAATGTGCGATAATGAATCTAACCATTTTTCGCCCCACCAGGTTTGTCCGAATTTAGCCATAATATTGTAAAATCAATTATAAAGATGTGTTTAAAATTGCGAGCGAAATTAATATTTTTTTGGGTTTATCGTTTGCTTCGCTGTCATTCGATGGTCATCCATACGGACCCATACGGGCCCATACGGGCTAACTTCGTGTCGCT